>JBAVOF010000235.1:0-1507 GCA_049691835.1 Polyangiales bacterium | reverse complement strand
GCGGTGGGGCTTGCTTACCAGGACGGTTACTTTCATCAGATCATCGACCGTGATGGCCGTCAGGAACATCTGAGCGACAGAAATGACTTCGAAAGCCCACCGTTTGAACCGGTGATGGTAGGCCGGTACGCGCCGCTGCGTGTCACCGTGCCCCTACCGACTGGCCCAGTTCAGGTGCAGGCATGGCAGCTCAAGGTCGGGCGCGTCTCCTTGTTCCTGCTGGACACCAACGTGCCCGAAAACCGCCCTGAAGATCGTACGATCACCAATCGCCTGGACGGGGGAGATGCTGCCCATCGCCTACGCCAAGAGATGATCTTGGGTCTCGGCGGTCATCAGTTGTTGACCGAGCTCGACATCGACCCGGATGTTTACCACATGAACGAGGGGCACAGTGCCTTCCTTCTGATCGCGCGAGCAGCCCACTTGATTCAGCGACACGGACTCCGGTCGGTGGAGGCCTTCGAATACATCCGAAACACGACCGTCTTCACGACACATACGCCCGTTCCCGCCGGTCACGACCACTTCCCCGAGGAAATGGTGCGTCCGTATCTGGCGCGCTTCGAGCACGTCCTTCGCATGGACTGGCCCCGATTGATGGCGATGGGCCGCACCCTGGACGGTGTGCAGAACAAGTTCGGGACCACCGCGCTGGCAGTTCGAAGTTCGGGCCGAATCAATGGGGTAAGCGCCAAACACGGCGAGGTCGCTCGCGAAATGTTTCGACAATTCTATCCCGAATACGACTCCGCGAGCGATGTGCCCTGCACGAGCATCACCAATGGCGTGCACGTATCGACCTGGCTCGCGCCGCGCTGGCAACGGTTGATGGAGCGTGAGATGGGGCACGACTGGCAAGAACAGATCGAGGACCCCTACCGCTGGGAATGGCTGCGCGAGCACGACCCCGCCGAGATCTGGGCGATCCACCGAGAGTTGCGGGCGGACTACGTCGAATGGCTCAAGGACCACCTGACCGAGACTTGGACGCGGAGGCGTGAAGACCTCGCTTTGCTCCGCGACATCGTCGACAGGCTCGATGAAGATCGCCTCTTCATCGGTTTCGCTCGACGGTTCGCGCCTTACAAGCGCGCGGATCTGCTTCTGACCGAACCCCAGCGACTTGCCAAGCTGCTCAACTCCAGCCCGGGCGCGACGATCATCTACGCCGGCAAAGCCCATCCTGCAGACGGCCACGGGCAAGCGCTGCTCCAACGCGTCTATCAAGCCACGAAGCATCCCGATCTCGCAGGACGGGTGATTTTCATGGAAGACTATTCGATCGACGAAGCACGGCGAATGGTGGCCGGCTGCGATGTCTGGTTGAACACGCCAACCCGCCCACTGGAGGCAAGCGGCACCTCCGGGATGAAAGCCGCGATGAACGGTTGCTTGAACCTCAGTGTGGATGACGGCTGGTGGCTCGAAGGTTATCGGGAGGACAATGGCTGGGTCATCGACCTGCCGGCGACGTCGATTCACGACCCCAGCGCTTACGACCGCG
>JBAVOF010000234.1:0-1831 GCA_049691835.1 Polyangiales bacterium | reverse complement strand
CGAGGGCGGCGATGGCCGAGATGTACCAGTATTGAGCTCGTCGTCTGGGCATTGGTCTCCTGATTTGCAGAATTTCAGCTCGCTCGCGAGGCCGCACTGGCGCGAGGAACGGCGGTGCCGCCCTTGGCCTCCGCGCGTTGGTAAGCGGGTCGGCTGCTCACCCGTTCGCGCCAGGCCGACATGTTCGGGCGCGTTGTGCTCACTCGTGAGAGAGCGGCCTCGACGGGGTAGAACATCTGAATGTCGGCGATCGAGAAATGCTCGCCGGCGAAGTACGGGCGCTGAGACAGCGTCTGCTCCACGAATCCGAGATGCAAATCCAGAGCAGGGCCCGAGTAGCTCTGAGCGACCTTGTCTGCGATGCCCCGAGCGACGGGCTTGATGAAAAACGGCATGGGAGCGGCCCGCAGTCTCGCGAGGATGAGCTCAACCAGCAACGGTGGCATGACGGAGCCCTCGGCGTAATGCAGAAAAAACGTGCACTCCAATTTCTCCGCCTCGTCGGTGGGGCGCAGCTTACCCTCCCGATCGGAGAAATATTCGAGCACCGCGCCGGACTCCGCGAGAACGCGCCCGTCGACTTCCACCATGGGGAAGCGCCCCAGCGGGTGAACCTCGGCTGCGGTCGCGGGGGCGCGAAAATTCGCGTCGCGTTTCCACCATTGGATGGCGTACGGCAGCTCGAGCTCTTCCAGAAGCCAGAGCACTCGCAAAGAACGGGAGAAGTCCAGATGGTGAACGGTGATCCCCATCGGGCGACCGTAACATCGGCGGACATCGCGCTCAAGGTCGGGGGCACGAACGGCGCACTGCTTTGGAGCAGCGAAGTCCTTTCGAGCCCGACCCTGGGAAGCCCGATCGAGCTACGGATCGGTTGAGGTTGATCGTCACCTTGTCGATGGCACCTGTGAATTGGCTGCTCTCACGTGTGTGGTCCTCGGACAGGGGAGTTTCCGAGTCGAGGCCCACCCCTGCGGTTTCATCTGCGGAGAAGATGGCGAGCTCGGTCTTCTCGACCCGGACGGACCCCACGGACTTCCCGTTGATGTACAGGGTCGCGGTGCCACCTGCGCCCGGTCTGCCGCCGTCGTAGGCGACATTCAATTTCACGGTCGACTTGCCGTTCGGCAGAGTCGCGTCCGCGATGACCGCGTAGCGATCGAGGCCAACTTGGTCCACACGAAGGGTGAGTCGAAGGCAACGGCCCAACCCGCCGCCATGTGTGGATACCTCGTCGGGCCGCCCCAGTCGTCATAGTGCTCCAGCATGAAGTCGACGTCCGAACCCTTGGTCTCGCTGTTGAAGTGGGTCAACTCCTTGTAGAGGGCGTTCATCCCGCCTTCGGCGCTCGAGCCGTTGTCGCCGACGATGTAGACGAAGAACGGTTTGTCGGGGGTGAGCGACTGCTGGAAGCGCATCCAATGGATGGCCTGCGTGGCCATGTCGTTCATGAAGGGATAGTCGGGGTCGTCGGGAGCTTCGACTCGGTTCTGATTGTGGTAGACGGCAGGCGACCATTGCTTGGTCTCGCCGCGGAGCAAGCCGTAGAACTCGTCGAAGCCCTGCAAGTTTGGCCAGCGGGCAAAGGGCCCGGACGGGCCTCTTACGCTACGCCGACCCCCGTGCACACGAGGTTCGTCATCGGTAGGGTCAACATCGTGCCAAGCGTGTGTCGTGCGTTCATTCGTCATCCTCTCGCAGAAGCGTCTGAACTGCCTATCACCTCGTGTGCGTCGGAGAAAGCTCAGCGCTCGGATCTGTCGGCGGGCTTGCTGAACCGATTCAACGGATACATCCTCGGCTCTGAGGAGACTTGCTCATGGTGCTACGC
>JBAVOF010000233.1:0-3304 GCA_049691835.1 Polyangiales bacterium | reverse complement strand
CGGCGGGATCGCACGAAGCACCCGGCCAGTGCCCCGCCCGATGAGCAGATCGCGGCGGGGCTGACCTCAGAAGGTCGCGCCGATGGCGAGACCATAGAAGTCCCGATCCTTGGTGAAGTTGTAGGTTCCGCCCCAGATCGGTGTCCACGACGCCTCGACGAAGAACCGCTTCTTCACGTCTGCCTGCAGGGCAACGATCGCCAGCTTTCGTCCTTCGTTGAAGACGCCGTCGTATGACCAGCCCTTGACGTCGTGGACAAAGGTAATGGTCGGCTTGAGGTCCACGCCGTCGATGACGTTGCCATAAATCGACGACACCCTCAGGCGGTAGCCCCATGAGAGCGATGAGGCATAGCCGTCTTCGCTGCACTGGTATGACGGCGCCCCGGGCAGGCACACGCCATTGACCGGCCCCAGCCCGTAGAAGTCCGCGCGGACATAGCGTCGCTCACTTTGGTCAGGGAGATCGTGGATGTACTTGATACCCACCTCACCGGCCAGTGTCAGATCGCCCCCCAGCACCTTGCCGAGCGGTTTGGCTGCCCCGGCGCCAAATTGACTCATCTTGAGGCGGTCGTAGCCATGGAAATTGCCGCCCGGCGGCGTCGCCGTCGCGGCGGCCCGCAGCAGCGTCGGCGCGGTATTCGACACGAATGCCAACAACAGGTCCGAGGTGGCCCATTGGATGGTCTGGTTGGGCCGATAGGTATATTCGGCGAAGATCCGAGTCTGGTCCGGCAGTTGCGTCTTGAAGCTCAAGCCAAAGACTTTGATATTTTCAGGATATTCGATGTAGTACTGAGTGTTCTCGCCGCCGGGATTGCCGGGAATGAAGGGTTCTCCCTCGGTCCGCGACGACTTGATCACGCTGACCGCGAGTCGGCGGCTGTGGTAGTTCGCGAAATAGGCGCCGAACTGCCCGAGATTCTCGGCAAGGTAGGTGAGCCCGAAACCATATTGCCCGCCGTTCGAGGGATCCCCGTCCGACGCGCGCTCGAGGTACGACCCGGTAGCCAGGGAAGTTGCATCACTGACCGTCACCGGAGCGACAAAGACCTTGTCGCAGCCTTCAGTCGCGTAGTCGAGAAATGATCCAAAGACGCCGCAGCCCGGCAGTTCGTTGGGCTCAAACTTGAACTGGTAGAACGCCTCCACATTCAAGTTCTTGATTAGACCGAGACTGGCGAAGACCGCTGGAAACAGAATGCGCGTTTCTTCGGGCACCGCGCCGGCCCGCAGGCGCGCGGGGTTGTCGATTGGGTTGATTTGTTCCAGACCACCGGGAATGGTGCCCGGCGATCCCCAGTCGATGGTCTGGTAACCCACACGCGTAAACAGGGTTTTGCCGTAGATATCGAAAGTGCCGTAGCCATTGCCTCTCAGGTCGGCACCCGAGAATTTCCCTAATCGGCTGAAGCCCGCGTCACTGAGCGGCTCGCCGGGGACATAATCGTTCGGCACGTTGCCGTGTGGGACGTCTTTATCCTCCTGGACGAAGTCATACCACGCCTTGAGGCGCGCGAACATCCCGAGGTTCTTGTATTTCACATCGGCATCGGTGACGACTTTCAGCACCGTGGAGACCCTGTCGCCGCGATCGTAGTTGAGGTCGCCGTCATCATTATTGACGCCGCCTCTGGCCTTGCCGTTGACCCCTACGCTGGCACCATTGCCTTGCGGAATAAGCTTGGGATCACGGTCGTCCGCACGAATGATGGTGCCGAAGACCGCTGT
Source organism: Polyangiales bacterium (assembly GCA_049691835.1). GTDB lineage: Bacteria > Myxococcota_A > Polyangia > Polyangiales > Houyiibacteriaceae > SG8-38. Next base: position 1,570 of record JBAVOF010000233.1, on the reverse strand, counting down.
CCCTTTACCGATGACGGTCACGTCGCCGAAGTGATACTCCTGCGGTTCTGCCACGCTGGGAACGCCAGCCGTCAACTCGGCCCCGTGTACGGGGCCCAAATATGCCTGGGCAATGGCAACAGCCACCACAACGCGGCTCCAGGGCATTCGTCGTCTGGCGCCTGTGTCTCTCTTGCTTTCACCGTTCACGTCTCGTCTCCTCCGTTTCTGGCTTCTGCGGCAGCCCCTGGCGGTTGCTTATCAGAGATCTTGTCAGTGTCAATCCAGTCTATTCCGCCGCATGCTGATACTTTTCGCGTAGTTCCTTCTTGTTGGTCTTGCCCACGCTGGTCTTCTCGAGCGCTTCAACAAAGATCACGGTTTCCGGCGCGGCGTACTTCGAGATCAGGCCCTTGTCGGCGAAGCCCTTGATATGCTGCTGGATCTCGGCCTTGTCCACTTGGCCGGCGTGCTCCGGCTTGAGCACGATCAGCGCGAGCGGCCGCTCGCCCCACTTCGGGTCCTTCACCCCGATCACCGCCACCTCACTCACCGCTGGGTGACGGGAGATGAGATCCTCCAGCTCGAGCGATGAGATCCATTCCCCACCGGTCTTGATGACGTCCTTGATGCGGTCCGTGACCTGCAGATAGCCCTCCGTGTCGATGACCCCGATATCGCCGGTGTGCAGGTACCCACCATCCCACAGGGGCTTCGATGCCTCGGGGTTCTTGAAGTAGCCTTGCGTCAGCCATGGCGCGCGCACGACGATCTCGCCTGCGGTCTTGCCGTCGTGAGGCACGTCGCGCAGGGTCTCGTCCACGATGCGCAGGTCGACCAAGGGAATCGGCACGCCGGCCTTGGTTCGGATATCGAGCTGTTGTGCCGAATCGCCCTGGAGCGAAGTCTTGACCTGGGCAAGCGTCAGCACCGGGCACGTCTCCGACATCCCGTATCCGCCAAAGATATCGATGCCTTTGTCGAGCGCGGCTTGCGCCAGACCCTGCGGCAGCGCCGAGCCGCCGATAACCACCTTCCAGCCGCGAAGGTCCGTATCGGCAGCGTTTGGATGGGCGAGCATCATGTGCATGATCGTGGGCACGCAATGGGAGAAGGTCACCTTTTCCTTCTTGATGAGGCCAAGGAGTCCCTCCGGGGTGTAGCGTCCCGGGTAAACCTGCTTCAAGCCCATCACCGTCGCCACATAGGGAATGCCCCAGGCATGAACGTGGAACATTGGAGTGATCGGCATATAGACGTCGTCCCGGTGAATGCGCCCTTGCTGGGCCGCGGTTCCGAGCGCCGCCGTCGCCGCCAGCGTATGCAGAATCAGCTGCCGGTGGCTGAAGAACACGCCTTTGGGCAAACCCGTGGTACCGGTGGTGTAGAACATCGTTGCCTGGGTGTTCTCGTCAAAGTCCGGGAAGGCATACTCCGGGGATCCGGCACTGAGCAGCGCCTCGTACTCGCCCGAAAATCCCGCCGGCAGTTCCGGCTCGAGAGCGTCGCTGATGAGCACGAATTTCCTGACCGTCTCCAGCTTGCCCTGGATTCCTTTGACCATCGGGAGAAATTCGCTGTTGACCAACAG
>JBAVOF010000232.1:0-12040 GCA_049691835.1 Polyangiales bacterium | reverse complement strand
TAGGATCCCAGAGATCAGCGCGAGCAATGCGACTTGCCAGCGCTCCAGCCGGGCGTCCGGAACGAATGCAAATGCAGCCGCGGAACAAACCGCGCATGCGGCCACCACAGGCACACCGAATTGACGCAGCGACCGCCATCGCGGATCGACCCAAGCAAGGTGTCCGAGCCAGAGCAACGCAGCCACCACGAATTCGAGCGTCGTGGCAAACGAGTCGGTGAATGGACCAAACCATGCGTAACTGAGTCCAACCGCGAGGGTCACGAGCGCGGCGCCCGCGAGGAAGCCCTCTACGACGTGGCCTTTTTCGGCGAGTACGAACTGGTGCAGCATCCCGGCCGCCAGTAGACCCGCAAGAACCACGACGCCAAACGTCATCGCGGAGACGACCCCCTCCTGGGCCAAACCGGCTCCCGTAAGCGCCGTGGCTGCGAACCCGCAGGAGATGCCGTATCGCACCAGTGCGCGGGTTCCCTTGGGGAACGCGAGGTCCAGCAGCACGAGCGCAGCGATGAACCATGCGAGATCGTGGGTGCGATCGAAAATGGCCGACCCGGTGCGCGCCGAGGCAATCGCCACACCGAAGGCCACGCCCGTGAGCGCCAGGCCGGATGCGCCGCGTGTTCTCGGTTTCGCCCCCAACAATGCGAACGGAGCCAGCGACAGCATGCAAGACAGCAGCACCACCAGCCACTCGGGCGACGATGCAGTATTCGAAGAGACCCGCGCGGCCAGAACGTAAAGGACGGACGCAGGGCCGAGTATGGTCAGCAGCCTCGGGATTCGCACGTTTCGATCTCGCTCAGTCGACGAGGCCGAAGTCTATCACTGGCTGTGCGCATGACCAGAGCCATTGGGCTCTGGCTCGACGAACATTCGAAAACCGACACGCTGCCACCAAACGCGATACTTTTGCTGTGCTGCCTCCCTCTCTTTCTTCGTGAGGCCTGGCTCATACCCAAAGTATTCTTGCGTCAAGTGCTTGATCTCGTCGCTCGCACGACGGCGAAGCCTTTCGTCGGAGTGCATGAGACTGTCGATCAGCCACTCGACGCGGTGCCGATCACTGTGTTTGTCGAACCATGCAGTCCATTTCTTCTTGTTGGTACCGAAATCCTGGCAACTCAAGCGTACCAAGCTCGCATGGGCGGCCCGGATGACTGCAGAGTCCGGGCCATCGAGCAAGGAGACGAAAAATTCGAACGACTCTACGTCGCGGAGCCTGCCGAGCGCTTCGATCGAAACCACTTGTGGTTGAAGTCTCCGTCCGTCGCGTGCCGATGCCCGAAGGCGCTCGATCAACTGCACGAACTCGACCTCGCATGCATACAGGACGCTCAAGGCCCGGTAGGCGCAACTCCGAACGCCGGGATCAGGGTCGAACAAACGGCGCCCAACCGGCTGTACGAGATCGGGATGCAAGAATTCGGACGCGAGAACCGTGGCGTAGTAGCGGATATCCGCGTCTTCGACCTCGAGCAGCGGAATGAGATACGGCACTGAACGCTGCCCGAACGCAACGAATGTTCTCGCGATTGGCGACACATCCCTCCCGGCTGGAACGCGCGCATGCGGCTCGTTCCGATTGAACCAGAGATTGCCCGGAAACTCGCGGGCGAGCGCCGGCAGCGCTGCCTCCCCCACCACCAAGAGCGGAAGGACCGCCATTTCGTCCTCGGGACCCACGCCGCGCAACGCGGCGACCAACTGCTCGACATCGTCGCCGACGTCGATGATCACGCTCGGCAGGGAGTCCTGGTGCACGGCGGGCGGAGGCGCAGGATGCCATCGGCGTCCTGCTGGTTCGCGGTCCGCGTTGGACGGTGCGGACTTGGGCGCCTGCGGTCCGAGGGACACCACATCGTGCGTAATCGCGCTTCCGTCGTTGTCGCGCCTCGGATCGGTGGGCACTGAACGTCGCTGGGCGGTCGAGGGAGGCGCCGGCGCCGGTCGCCAGCCCGCCGTCGGCTCGGCCTGTGGCTTCGGAGCCGATCGACCGCTCTTGGCAGGCGGTCGTGAAGCCTTTCGTCGCGCAGAAGGTCTCCCGAGCACCTCGGGAGGCCGTGGGGGAAGGCTATATCGGGTCGCGTTCACGAAGCCCGAGTTGGGATCCGACCGCTGGCGTTGCGACGCAGCCGGATTCGAGTCCCGGAACGTGCCCGCGGGAACGGACGATCCGATCTCTGGCAGGACGGCTGGCGGCGGCTCTGTGTCGGCGGTGGCGACGGGAGCCGGAATCGAGGACTCGACCCGAGGATAGGAGCCAGAAACGTCTTTCTTGGGGGGCAGTGAGCTTCGTTTACCCACCCCTTCGAACGGCGCCACATAAGGAATCGAACCGGCGTCCGTGGTGTCGAGCCGGTTGCTGAGATGCCGCATCCTCGCGGTCATCTCGATGTCGTAGTGTCGCGACAAGCCCGCTTCGACTCGTACCGAGCAGACGATGCGCTGCACTGGGTCGATGCCGAGCTCGAATGAAATCTCGCGAAGGGTCGCGTCGGGAAGTGGACGGTCGACCGCGAGCACGACCGCATCTTCGGTGCGTGCAACTGGAATCAAGCGATGCCGCACGGCGAACTCCCGCGGCAACACACGAATCGTATTGATCGATGCTCCCATCACTTCGTCACGGCTCGCCGGCAGCAGGCCGTAGACGGATGCGCAGTAGGCGTTCATCTCGTTCTCACGCAAGAAGCCGAGCTCGAGGAGCACGGTATCGAGGTTGCCCCCACGCATGACTTGCTCCTGGATCGCTTCTTGAACCCGATTGACGGGGATCACCTGGTCACGGACCAGGAGCGAGGCGAGAACCGACATACTAACCCCAATGGTGACGTCGCTTTCGTCGGCGTGTCAACGAGCTTGTCAGCACGCTTCGAGTCGGTCCCTGACGATCGTCAAGGCTGCGGCCACTGCCGTCTCGACGCGCAAGATGGAGTTTCCCAGACTCGCAACAGAAAAACCGGCCGCTTGGAACGACTCCATCTCAGACTCGGTGAATCCACCCTCTGGACCGACGGCGCACCAGACTTGCTCCGGCTTGCCATCCAACCTCAACCTTCCTTCGGCGCGCGCTCCAAATAGAATCCTTGTTGCATCCTTTGGCACCTTACTGAACCAGGCGCTGCACGGCTGGGGTCCGTGAACCATCGGAACGTCGTTTCGCTCGCACTGCGCGGCGGCCTCACTGGCGATCCGCGTCAGTCGATCGACCCGCGACCGCGCTCGGTCTCGGCCCCAACGAGGTACGCTTCGCTCGGTGTCCATCAACGCCACTTCGTCAACATTTAGCTCGGTGGCCATCCGGACGCAGTCGTCGAGCTTCGATCCCTTCGGGATCCCGAGCATCAAGACGATACGCGTGGGCCGCGCATTGGAAACCGTTGGCATGTCCGCCTGGCAGACGAGCTCGTCGCCGACGGTTTCGATTCGCGCACGTGCGGCACGGCCCTTCCCATCGAACAGCTCGACCTGATCGCCGGCGCGAAGGCGCAGAACGCGCACATGTCGAAGCGGCGCCTCAGTGAGCGTGACCGTCCCGCCCGCGTCGGGCAGAGCGGGAACGTAGAGCCTTCGCAGCGTCACGAGTCCACCGGCCTGAGCAGGCAGGCGCACCATTGTCCTTCCTCGAGACACTCCTCGAGACGCATCGCGGAGTACGCGTCCAGCAGCTCGTCCCGCTCGGGACGGAGAATTCCGCTCAGAACCAGCATGCCACCGGGCCGGACACGCCTTTGCAACTCGTTCGGCATGTGAATCAAGACCCTCGTTTCGATGTTTGCAAGGACGATGTCGTAAATGCCTTCGACCCGTTCCAAGGGACCAGTGGACACCTCGATCCGAGACCCCACCCCGTTGAGCGCGGCGTTTCGACGAGCGACGACGATCGCGTCGTGATCGATGTCTATCGCAGTGGCGTATGCCGCGCCCAAACGTAGCGCTGCGATGGACAATACGCCACTACCGCATCCCACGTCCAAGACGCGCTCACCGCCGACAACTCGAAGATCGAGCGCCCGCAGGACGAGCCTCGTGGTTTCGTGGTCGCCGCTGCCGAACGCATTCTCCGGATCGATCGTCACCAGCACCTGCTCGGGCCGACTCTCGATCTTCTCCCACGAGGGATGGAGCAAAAGGCGCTTCCCGATACGCTGCGAACCGAACCCACGGCGCCACTCGGTCGCCCAGTCCTCACTCGGCACGTAGACGATGGCGGCCAGATACTCCCTGCCAATTGCTTCCAAGGCCTTCCGCGCGGCGGCGTCATCGTCAAAGGCAGCGATGACTAGCGTCTGATGGGGATTCGGCTCGCGTACCAACGTCGTCTCGTCACGTTCTTCCAGGCCGGTCGCGCCGAGCTCCCACAGCCTGAGCTCTGCGAGCTCCAGCTGCTCGGGGCGAACACGCACTGTCACGAACGGGTGGCGCACCGGATCGGTCATCAGACCTCGATCATGCGCGCGGAGAGGTAGATCACCAAGAAGAGCACCCATGTGATCGGACCCAGTCGGTTACCCCCTCGCCACGCGACGATCGGCGTGAGGACCGGCACCAGGAAGCCCAGGTAGCGCCACTGAGGGGCGAGAGGCCCCGCAAGCACGCGCCAAGCCATCACGAGATGCGTGAACAGGAGCGCGGCGCCAGAAAGAGCCCAAAGCGCAAGCAACCAGAGTTCCACGCCGTGGTTCTAGCCCATTGTGGGGTGCCGCCCAATGGGCCTGAGGCGTGAATCGGGTTGGCAGTCTGCTACCTTGGGTATTCGGAGGTAGTTGGCTTGTCTTCGAGAACCATTCGAATCGGGTTCGTGGGCTGTGGCGTCGTCGGAACGGGCACCTTGGACGTTCTGCGCGCGCACGCCGTGAAGATCGAGAAGCGCCTGGGTGCCAGCCTGGTGGTCGAGCAGATCGCGGTTCGAAACCTCAAGAGGCAGCGGGCGGACATCGTGCCGAGGGAGCTCCTCACCGATGACCCCTTCGCCGTCGCCCGGAACCCCAATGTCGACATTCTCGTCGAGGTGATGGGCGGGATTGAGCCCGCCGAGCAGGTGCTACGCGAAGCGCTCGAGAGGGGAAAGCACGTGGTCACCGCGAACAAAGCGCTTCTCGCCGAGAAGGGGGACGCGCTGTTCGATTTGGCGAGGCAGCGAGGTCTCGACCTGCACTTCGAGGCCGCGGTCGCGGGAGGCATCCCGATCATTCGCGCCATCGAACAGTCGCTCGCGTCCGACGAGATCCTCTCGATCCAAGGGATTATCAATGGGACGAGCAACTACATCCTCACGGAGATGGCCGAACGGGGGCTGGACTTCGATGTGGCGCTGAAGTCCGCACAGGCCGCGGGTTACGCCGAGGCGGATCCCACGCTGGACATCAACGGCGTCGATGCGGCACACAAGCTCGCGATCCTCGCAACGCTCGCGTTCGGCGTGCGCGTTCACCCAGCGCACATCACCACCGAGGGGATCGAACTCGTCGACTCATACGATATCGAATACGCCGATGGTTTCGACTATGCCATCCGTCCTTTGGCAATCGCTTCCCGTTCCGATCAGGATGTCCTCGACCTGCGAGTCCACCCCGCCCTCGTGCCACTCGACAACCCGCTCGCGCACATCACCGGTGCGCTCAATGCGGTGTCGGTCCGAGGGGAGCGTGTCGGCACGTGTTTGTTGTCCGGACCTGGCGCGGGCGCCGGCCCCACGGCGACCAGCATCGTGAGCGACGTAATCGACATCGCGCGCAACATGCTGAAAGACGCGTCCGGGCGCGTTCCGAGCTTCATCCACGACGAAGATGCCGAGCCGGTCGTTCAGGATCCGAACGATTTGCAGTCCCGCTACTACGCGCGCTTCACGGTACGCGACGAGCCGGGTGTCCTCTCCGAGATCACCGGAAAGCTGAGCGAGTCTGGCATTTCGATCGAGAAGATGTTCCAGAACGTCGAGGCCGGCGGAACGGGGGCAGCCACCGTCGTGATCCTCACTCACCAAGCCAGAGAGGGCGCGGTCCGCAAGGCGTTGAGCGAGATCGACCCGCTCCCGCACACCCTGGCTCCAACTCGGTTGCTTCGAATCCTGGCGTAGGACGCGAGTCGGTGACGCTGGCACAGTTGCTGACGTTTGCGTCGGCGTTGGCGCCGGTGGGACTTGTTAGATTTCTGTGAATCGGGTGACCGGCTCTGGCTCGGCTCCGCAGCTCGCCGGGCGGAGCACGCCGGTGTCCTCGATCCGTATGCGCACCCGATGTTCGCCGGCGCGTGACTGGAACAGAGCGTCCCAAGTCGACTCGGACTCGGACACGGTGCTTACCCATCGTATCGCATCTGCGACTCCCTCACCGAGACGGCTGCGCAGAAGGATCTCGGCCGCCTGCGTCGGTCGATCGTAGCTGCAGCGCCCGCGAAACAGGCTCAGATCGCCGATCTCCCCAGCGTGCCTCGAGGCCACGAACGCGCCCGCATGCTCGGCACGGAGGCGACCGTACATGAGGCCGTCAGGAAGCCATAGCGCGCACGCGGCGAATCGATGTCCACCGAGATGACTGGTCTGCCAAACGTCGATGCTGTGTGAATGGATTGCACGGAAGACCGCACTGCCATGCAGCGCGCAACAGCGGTCCCGGCGTCCGTGGACGCAAACCAGGCAGATCGGTGTGCTGGGCTCGCTGGGCAGCGCATCGAGCTCGACATCGAGAAGATCTTCGTAACGTTCTAGCTGAACTGTGGAGGTTCGCTGCTTGTCGCCGGCGTCAACTACCATGAACAGCGGTCGTTTGCCCGAGCGGCCGGGACGGCGGATGAGTTGCAGGCGGGAGCGCGGCGACTGCAGCCAATCAGCGAGCCGGACTCGCACAGAGTGCAAGGCCTCGCTCTGTAGCGCATCTGGGGCCCAGGTATCGTTGAGCTCGAGCAAGAGCCACCGGTCAACAGACTCTACCGCCGTGCCGGCGAGAGACTCACCGACTTCCAGCGATGCTACCGAACAATCGGCAGGAGTCACGGCTAATCCGCCGGGACGGGAAGAGGCAGCGCCATCTCTTCGGCTGCGTGGTCGATCGTACGTTGGCGGCGCGCGGCAATCTCGGATCGCCAATCGTCATACTGGGATTGCAAGGTCGTGAGCCGCTCCTCCGCGCGCGCCAGATGCCGTTCGATTCGCTCACGCTCCTGCGAATCGGTCGCGTTGGAAAGCGCCTCTCGAACCGAGTCTCGCACGACCTTCATCCGTGCCACAGCGTCGGCGAAGTTCTGCCGCTCGGCAAATCGCCTCGCCTGAACCATCCAAACGGCCCAACGTTCTTCGTCGCTCTTGAGGTCCATTACTCCTCCAATTTAGGGGGTTTCGTGAGGCGGTCCAGCCGAGCCACGAAGGCGATGATAAAGCCACCAGTTCTCGAAGTGGGCTACCCGTTGGATCGACGGATCTGAGAGGAAAAGACTGTCCGGGGCGCTCGCCCTCCGAACCAGAAACCAGTCGAAGAATTCGCCGTGCTGGTCGAGTTGGAACTGCTCCGGAGTCCACTCCCACCGCACCGGGGTCTGCGGCGGAACGACAGCGGTCGGGTCCGCTGCGTCCCGATATCGGAATGGCAACGTTTGGAGCTGGGCGAAGTGGAAGCTCAGCCACCCGCCCCGCTCAGCCTGCACATACGCAGGCAAATGGATGTACGGGCTGTTCTGCGCGCGAGAGCCCTGATGGTCGTACACGAGATACAGAAGCTTCGGTGCCTCTGGAAGCTCCCGGATGATCTCCCGGAAGTGCACCGTCGTCGTCGAGAACTCCCGGTGCGCTTCGGTGACGAACTGTGCGAGCGGCGCAATCCCCACTGCCGTCCATATCACGAATCCAAGATGGGCCCAGGTCTTGCGGGGCAGGTTCGGGAGGAGCGCGGGGAGCAGATAGAGCGCAGCGGTGATCTCGCGGGGAAAGACGTACCACCAAATCCCAAGCTCCATGGGAAGCGTCAGGTACAGCGCCAAGAACATGAATACCGCTGCGCCAACCACCACGTGCGCGGGAACGACCCAGCCACCCCTGGGCCAACGCCGGAGGCGCAGAACCGCGATTGCAAGCAGTGCCACGGCCGTGGCCGCGAAGAGCAGGGCGACGCGTCGGAACATCTGTGTATCTCCGTTCCCGATGAAGATGTCCGAGGCATACCGGCCGGCCTCGGCCATGCGACTCCAATCGGGCGGCCAAACCCACCGGATCTCGGGAACCAAGAGCGCTGAGCGGGTCAGCCACCACGTGACGAACAGGGCGCTGGCGACCCCGATGGGAATGAGCAGCCCCTTGGTGCTTTCGACCCGCCCGTGCATCACGACGGCGACCAGTACCAGGATCGCGACTGCAAATGGGAACCGATACACATGAGTGAAGAAGAGCAAAATCAGGACTATGATGAGTGCGGCCTGCGCCTTGATGCTCGGGCGGTCCACGACGCGGAACGCCAGTCCCAGTGCCATCGCGAAGAGGCCTAGAGCGCCCAAGAAACCGATGAACCCCCAGTGCGCCAGGACGCCCCAGGCGGGAACCAGTCCCCACAGACCAAGAAGCGGAGATTTCCGGAGACCCCAGCAGAGCACCATGAGGCCGATGGGCAGGAGCGCCAAGAGCGAGGCCGCCGCGAGCTTCGTCGCGACCACAGGCGGCAGGACGAGCATGAAGATCGCCGAGAGTGCGTAGAGGGTCACGTACGGGACCGCGAAGGTCTGGAATACGAACTGCTCGCGAAAGTGCCAGGCCGGCTCGCCGTAGTGACGGAACACCGACGATGACGCCGCGTGAAACGGGAAGTCCGTCATCATCGGGTACTCCGCCGCCCAGAACGGCGCGCCGACGACGTACACGATCGTGGCCACAGCACACGCCCACGCGAGCCACAGGAGTGGCGGCGGACCGGACATCCGAGCAGCCGGCTCTATTCGCCCCCCCGGCATGGTCGCTACGGTATCACGAACTCGGGCCTACGCCTTGAGAGCTTCCGCGCCGCCGATGATCTCCATCAATTCCTTGGTGATCGCCGCCTGGCGGGCCCGGTTGTACTTCAAGGTCAACCGGTCGATCATGTCGCTCGCATTGTTCGTCGCGGAATCCATTGCGGTCATTCGCGCCCCGTGCTCGGAGGCGACGGACTCCAGCAGGGCTCGGTAGATCTCGACCTCGACGTACATGGGGAGCAGCGTGTCGAGCAGCGCGGCTTGATTCGGCTCGTAGATGAAGTCCCCGAGCTGATCGGCTGCGAGTTGGAGCGGCTGTATCGGCAGGAAAGGCTCGATCACGACCTGTTGAGTGATGGCGCTCTTGAACTCGTTGTAGACGAGATAGCAGGCATCTAGATCTAGGGCCGTATAGTCCTTGACGATGTAGCGTCCGATCTCGCCGGCCTTGTCGGCGTTCAGGTCCTCGAAGACGCCCATGAAATCGTGGCGGATGTTGGCGTTTCGGCGATTGAAGTAGTCGCGGCCCTTTCGGCCGATGATGCCGAAGCAAACTTCGCTGCCCTCCGCCTCGAGCTTCTTCCAGCGGTTGTACGCCGCCTTGCAAATGTTCGAGTTGAACGCGCCGGCCAAGCCGCGGTCGCTGGTCAACACGACGAGCATCACGTTCTTCGGCTCGCGCCGGGCGAGCAAGGGGTGAACGTCTTCCTCGGCGCCGACACGCGCCGCCACGCCGCTGAGCACCTCGTGGGTCTTGACCGCGTACGGTCGAAGGCGCTCGATGTTCTCCTGCGCCTTCCGTAGACGAGCACCCGCAACGAGCTTCATGGCGCGGGTAATCTTCTGCGTGCTCTTGACGCTACCGATGCGCTTTCGAATGTCCTTGAGGGCCGCCATGAATCCTTACTTGTCCTGGGTGGGCTCGAAGATCTCGCCGAAGGCCTTGAGCGCGTTGTCGAGCTGGCTCGTGAGCGTGTCGTCGATCTTCCCCTTCGACACGATGTCGGAGAGGATCGAGGAGCGCTCGGCCTTGAGCCATGAGATGAGCTCGTCCTGGTAACGGCCGATCGCCTCGACGGGGAGGGGATCGAGGTAGCCGTGGGTTCCGGCGAAAATCGACACGACTTGCTCTTCGACCGGCCAGGGCACGAACTGGCCCTGCTTGAGCACCTCGACCAGGCGCTCGCCGCGAGAGAGCTGCTGCCGGGTTGCCGCGTCGAGGTCGGAGGCGAACTGTGCGAACGCTGCCATCTCGCGGAACTGCGCGAGCTCCAGCCGGAGCGTGCCGGCCACCTGCTTCATGGCTTTGATCTGTGCATTGCCACCGACACGCGACACCGAGATGCCGACGTTGATGGCGGGGCGAACACCGGAGTTGAACAAGTCCGACTCGAGGAAGATCTGTCCGTCCGTGATGGAAATCACGTTGGTCGGGATGTACGCCGAGACGTCACCGGCTTGGGTTTCGATGATCGGCAACGCGGTCAGTGAGCCCCCTGAATCCGGAAGCTTCTTGGCGACGAAGCCGGCCCCCTTCTCCTTCGCGGCGGCCTCGGCCTGATGCCGCGACTCGGGTCCGCTGAAGACCTTGTTGCCGAGACGGCCGGGCTCCTGGCCGTCCTTCACGACGACCCAGTCCTCTGCCATCTTGGCGGCACGCTCGAGCAGCCGGCTGTGCACGTAGAAGACGTCGCCGGGATATGCTTCGCGTCCCGGAGGACGGCGAAGAAGGAGTGAGAGCTGCCGATACGCGACGGCCTGCTTCGAAAGGTCGTCGTAGATACAGAGCGCATGCTGTCCGCTGTCCCGGAAGTATTCGCCCATCGTGACGCCGGTGTACGGCGCGATGAACTGAAGCGGCGCAGGCTCGGACGCGCCTGCCATGACCACGGTCGTGTACTCCATTGCGCCGAACTGAGCTAGCTTGTCTACGACCTGCGCGACCGTCGATTGCTTCTGACCGATCGCGACGTAGACGCAGAACACGCCCTTGCCCTTCTGGTTGATGATCGTGTCGAGCGCGACCGCGGTCTTACCGGTTTGGCGGTCGCCGATGATGAGCTCGCGCTGACCGCGGCCGATCGGAATCATCGAGTCGATCGCCTTGAGGCCGGTTTGAAGCGGCTCACTGACCGGCTGACGCGCGACGATGCCGGGCGCCTTCAGCTCGACCCGACGGCTGAGCTTGCTCTCGATGGGGCCCTTTCCATCGATCGGTTGCCCGAGGGCGTTCACCACCCGACCCACGAGCGCTGGCCCGACGGGGACCTCTACGATGCGGCCAGTCCGCTTGACCGTGTCGCCCTCTTTAATGCCGACGTCGGAGCCGAAAATCGCGCAGCCGACGTTGTCTTCCTCGAGGTTGAGCGCCATGCCGAACACGCCGCCCGGGAACTCGAGGAGCTCACCCGCCATGGCGCTTTCGAGACCGTAGAGGCGGGCGATGCCGTCACCGACCGATAGAACGGTACCAGTCTCGACCACGTCCAGCGATTTCTCGTAGGACGCGATCTGCTGCTTGATGATGTTGGAAATCTCTTCCGCGCGAAGTTGCATTTGGCAAGGCTCCTGATTCGATGCGGTTACGGCGTCTCGCCGTTCGCAAGCAACGTCTCCCTAAGATCGTTCAGCCGATTGCTGAGGCTCCCGTCGAAAACACGGTCGCCCACGCGCGTGACCACGCCACCGATGAGCGAAGGGTCTTCGGTCTTGACGAGCACGACCTTGCGGTCGGTCACTCGCTGCAGTTTTTCCGTGAGCCGAGAGTAGTAGGCATCGCTCAGCGGCTTGGCGCTCACGACCTCGACCCGGACGCGACCCGTCTCCGCCTCGGCAACCGACTCGAAGGCGCGAAGCACCTCCTCCAAGTGCCCGAGCCGCCCCTTGTCCGCGAGCAAATTCACGGTGTTTTGGACGAGCTTCGAACAGCCGAGCTTTTCCATGAGCGCGGTGACGGCGGCCTTCAACGCAGGCTTGGGGATGACCGGATTGCCGACGATTTCGCGGAGCTCCGCACTGGTTTTCCAAGCATCGGTGAGACCCCCCACGTCGCGAACGACCCGGTCCACCTCGCCCTGCTCACGCGCCAGCTCCAACATAGCCT
>JBAVOF010000231.1:0-1965 GCA_049691835.1 Polyangiales bacterium | reverse complement strand
GTCCAGAGTCTCGAGGAAGGCCAGGAGCTCCTCGTTGACAGAACCGGGTTGTTCCTGCTGCACGAAGTGGCCGGCGTCGGGGATGAGCTCGATGCCTCGGAGGTCGGCAAGCCTCTCGGGCATGGTCTGTAGCGATTTGGGTGTGACGATTTGGAGGACGGGATCCCTTTGTCCGCAAATGAAGAGCGAAGGGCAATCGATCTTGGCTCGTCCATAGTCGGGGTCGCGCTCCCAATTGACATCCATCGCGCGGTACGAGTTGAGGCCCCCGATGAACGCCGTAGCCGGACCGGTTCGCAGGTACTCGTCGGCGAAATACGCGAGATCTTCCTCGCTGAACCAAGGCCAGGGCATCGGCTCCGGCGGATCTGCCAAGACGTCCAGGTAGCCCGTCCCTTCGGTCGGGAAGCGCTTGAAGTCGAGCAAGCTCCCGCGCGCGCTCAGGGCCCAGTAGATGCGCTTCAAGAACAGATGTGCATTGCTACCCAGCTCGGTTTCGGCAGGACCGACTTGCTGGAAGTAGTGCAGATGGATGAAATGCTTGTTCGCGATGGCGGCGTAGGTCTCGCTCGGTTTCCGGCCCTTGGACTGTCGCTGCGGGGGCGTCATTTCGCCGCGAGCTTCCGACTTCTCTTCCCGAGCGAAGCCAACCCCGTAAGGCACCGCCAGCGAGACGACCCCTCGGACGCGCTCCCCTGCATGCAGCGCTGCTGCCCACGCCGCCTGGGCACCAAAGTCATGACCGATGAAGACCGCCTGATTCTCGCCAAGGGCATCGAGCACCCCTGTCAGATCTGCGACAATGGTTTGATTTCCGTACTCCCTCGAGTCGACCGGACGATCGCTCCGTCCGTAGCCGCGCATGTCGACTGCAATCGCGCGGAAGCCAGCTTCGGCGAGGACTGGCAGCTGGTATCGCCACGAGTACCAGAGGCCTGGAAACCCATGACAGAGTAGCACCGCCGGGCCCTCACCCTGGGTCACCGCGTGCATTCGAATCCCATTGGAGTCGAGTTGCAGATGCTTGGCGTCGATCACAGCGAACGCGTGCCGTGCGCTACGGTTTCGCCGCTTCAGCAACCGCCTCGACCAGGCTCTTCGTGAACATACGTCCGGTCAGGTTGTCGCGTACCTTCTTGTTTGCCTCATCCCACTCGGCTTTGGCGTCGCCCGCTTCGACCGGCTCGATGCCTTTCTTCACGACGATCTCATAGGCCTTCTCATCGTCTTTGCGGATGGTCTTGTTCAGCAGCTCATGCGCGCGATCTGCCGTGCTTTGGAAGATCTTCTGCAGATCGGGCGGAAGCTCCGCGAATTTGTCTTTCCGCATCATCGTGCCGCCAGCGATGATCGCCGAGTTGTGCGCTGTCATGTACTTCACCCGCGTGTACCACTGCAGCGCGACCGCGGTGAGCGCCGAGGACGAGATCACGTCCACCATCCGAGTTTGAAGAGCCGGGTACACCTCGGGCACGCCGAGGCGAACCGCGCTGGCGCCGATCACCTGGTAAAACTCGACGAAAATCGGGTCATCCTTCCACACCCAGGGGCGCATGGCCTTGATCTCCGAGGGTCGCTTGATGGGCTGCACCGAGAACAAGCGCGTCTTGCCGGCATCGCCCCAGCCGACGAGCCTGAAGCCTTCCTTGTCGAACATGTCCTCGAACTGTGAGGCCATCTTCTCCCGCACCCGATCGAGCTCCTCATAGGTGTCGAGGAAGCCGGGGAGCGTCAGCACGTTCATCGCCGGGACCAGCATGCTCATCCCCGTCATGGTGACGACGCCGCCATCGAGCTGACCGACGCGCATCTTGCGCACGAAGTCGCGCTCATCCCCCTGGGAGCCCCCCGGATAGAAGCGCAACTTGACCTTCCCTTGGGTCTCTTCTTGAAGCGTCTTGTTCCACGCATTGAGGATCTTCATCCATGACGAACCGGCCGGCGCGAGTGAGGCGATCCGAAGGG
>JBAVOF010000230.1:0-9610 GCA_049691835.1 Polyangiales bacterium | reverse complement strand
GATCTGCCCGTCGAACGCCGCCACCGATGCGGTGTTCACTACCACACCACGTTCTCCGTCGTCGGGCTCGTTCTTCGACATCACGGACGCGGCGAGTCTGAGGACGTTGAACGTTCCGATGAGATTGACAGCGATGATCTTCTGGAAAATGCCGAGATCGTGTGGAGCCCCGTCCTTGTCGATAGTGCGCATGGCCATCCCGATGCCCGCGCAGTTGATCGCGGCGCGCAGGATGCCCATCGACGTCGCCTGCTCGACGGCGGCTTGCACCTCCTCAGCGTTGCTCACGTCGGCCCGCGCAAAGCTCGCGGCGTCGCCAAGCTCGCCGGCGAGCCTCTTCCCGCGGTCCACGTTGAGGTCGACGATGAGCACGCGGCCTCCTTTGCTCACGAACTGCCGGGCCGTCGCCTCACCCAAACCAGATGCACCACCGGTCACTAGTGCTACTGAACCGTCGATCTTCATTGGGGCCTCCGGCTGCAGATGCTTGGTCGAAGCGGCCTTCGCGTCAAGCAACTAGCGTGCAGGGCCGCCTGCAGCTAAAACCGGGCGCGTGCACGCTGGGTAAGGGGACCAGTGCTCTTCAACAGCCTCGACTACATTCTGTTCCTGGGAATCGCCGTTGCAGGATTCTGGCTGTTGGCTCGTCACACGCAGCTGCGGATGTTTTTCGTGTTCTTCGTGTCCTGCCTGTTCTACATGGCATGGCATCCCGTCTACATCGTTCTGATCCTCGGCTCGACCCTGATCGACTACGTCGTCGGGCTCCGAATCCATGCCACCAACGACGAGAAAGCTCGCAAGCGCTGGTTGGTGGCCAGCCTGATCTCCAATTTCGGTCTCCTCGGAGTTTTCAAGTATTTCAATTTCGCCTCCCAAGCGACCGCGGACGTTCTGAATCTCCTGTTCAGCATCGAGATCGACAAGCCGCCTTTTCTCGACGTGCTCCTGCCTGTCGGCATCTCCTTCTACACGTTTCAGACTCTCAGCTATACAATCGACATCTATCAACGAAAGCTGGAGCCAACCCGCAACTTCGTTCAGTTTGCCGTCTTCGTCACTTACTTCCCGCAATTGGTCGCAGGCCCCATCGTCCGTGCCGCCGAGCTGCTCCCGCAACTTCAGCGCAAAATCATTCTTCGCGATGAGCAGGTCACACGGGGTCTCTTCCTCATCGCCACCGGCATGGTGAAGAAAGTTGCCATCGCCGACTACCTCTCGGTCAACCTCGTCGACCGCGTTTTCGATCAACCCGAGCTCTACAGCG
Organism: Polyangiales bacterium; assembly: GCA_049691835.1. Lineage (GTDB taxonomy): Bacteria > Myxococcota_A > Polyangia > Polyangiales > Houyiibacteriaceae > SG8-38. The sequence goes on along the minus strand of JBAVOF010000230.1, from coordinate 8,343 downwards.
CCGCGGAAGTCCTGATCGCTCTCTATGGTTTTACGATGCAGATCTACTGCGACTTCTCCGGCTACACGGACGTCGCGCGCGGTTCTGCGAAGCTGATGGGCCTCGAGCTCCCGGAGAACTTCGACCGTCCGTATCAGTCTGCGAGCCCAGCGGAGTTCTGGCGCCGCTGGCACATGACCTTGTCCACCTGGCTTCGTGACTACCTGTATTTCCCCCTGGGAGGCTCCCGTGCCGGTCCTATTCGCGCCTACTGGAACCTCTGGCTCACGATGTTCCTCATCGGGATCTGGCACGGCGCATCCTGGACTTTCGTCTTCTATGCGATCCTGCAGTCGATGGCAATGGTGCTCCACCGCTTCTTCTACCGTCGAGCGGGCCGGACGAGGGACACGGTCGATACTTGGCAGGTTCACGCGTTCAAGGTGTTTTGTGCACTTCAATTCGTCGTGTTCTCGAGAATCCTGTTTCGCGCGACGAGCCTCGAGAACGCGGCAGACATCACCGCGAGACTCGGTGCAGGCACCTACTCGATTGCCCAAATTTCACTCGGCATCTGGGCAATGCTATTCCTGACTTTCGTGGCGCACTATACGCCCAGACACTGGTTCGAATCCATCGAGCTTCGCTTCAAGTCCATGCCCGTACCGGCGCAGGGCGTAGCGCTGGCTGCGGTTGGCTTCGCCCTGAGCATCGTCGCCACGAGTGAGGTCGTTCCATACATCTACTTTCAGTTCTGATGCTCAAACGAATCTACACGCAACTCACGCCTCTGCAGCACCTGACCGCGGTGACACTGGTCATGTTCGCGGCGTGTGCGTCGACGTATTTGATTCCGGCAATGGGGGCGCTGCGTCCCTGGATCCCTGGCGAGGAAGGAATCCCCATCGTGCGACTCTTCAATCGCTGGAGCGAGATCCCCGCGTTCGCAGGTCACGGAGGAGCGTACCGTGGATCGACCGATAGGGAATCGAGCGCCGAGCGCCTGGCCGAGACCGTGGGCGAAGCCGTGGCGGCAAATCTCGGTCCCCGGCCGCTGGTCACGCACCCCGTCAAGCCGGAGGAGGGTCTGAAGATCGACCCAGCGGAATACGCTGGAATCTCGGCCTACATCGAGGACCCGACAGGACGCGGCATGCGCGCATTCTACCAAGCGCTCGAGAGAACCGCGCGGGGGGACAAAGGTGCGATCACGCGAGTGGGGCACTACGGCGACTCGAGCATCGCCACCGACCTGATCACATCGACGGTTCGGGAGAACCTGCAGGCGCGATTTGGAGATGCAGGTCATGGATTCGTCCTCGCTGCCAAGGGCTACATTCCGTACAAGCACCGCGGGGTTCGACAGGTCTCCAATCCCGAGGATTGGGAAGTTCGAGAACTGGCGCGCCGACAGGATCGGACGGGCCGGTACGGCTACGGGGGCGTGCAATCTCGAGCCCGGCGGGGGGCGTGGGCGCGGGTCGGCACGGCCAAACGAGGCGACGTGGGCACCAATGCATCGCGCTTTCGGATCTACTTCGCCGAGCAGCCGAGAGGGGGCAAGTTCTCCGTACGACTCGACCAGGGAGAGCGAGAGACGGTGTCGACGGAATCCGACGTGTTCGGCGACGGGGTCTACTCCGTGGAGGCGCCGGACGGGCCGCACCAGATCGAGCTTCGCCACGCGAAAGGCGGCCCCGTTAGCTTCTACGGCGTCGCCGTCGAGCGAGAAGGGCCTGGGATAGTCTACGATTCACTCGGATTGGTCGGCGCGCGGGCCAATCGTCTTCTCAACTACGACGAGGAGCACATCAGAAGCCAACTCGAGCTTCGCGGCGTCGACCTGATCGTGCTCGGTTTTGGCGGAAACGAGGCCAGCGACGAGCGAACGGAAGACGCATTCTACGAAGACTATGTGAGGGTCCTCCGTCGCATGCGCCAGGGGCGCGACGACCTGGGATGCCTTGTGTTCGCGCCGCTGGACCAGGCGCGGCGACACCTCGGACGCATCCGTACCTTGCCCACGATCCCGTTGATCGTAGCGGCCCAACGGCGAGCCGCTTTCGATTCCGGATGTGCGTTTTACGACACTTGGCGTGCGATGGGTGGGGCGGACGCCATGCACCGCTGGTACAACGCGCAACCCCGGCTCGCGATGGGCGACTTCCGGCACGCTACACCTGCCGGCTACGAGATCATAGGCAACATGTTCTACAAGGCACTCCTGGCGGGATTTGCGGCCTACCTGTCGGTCGAAGCCTCGACGACGCCCGCATCATTCGCGCCTGCCGACACCGATACCGCCGCAGGGTCACCGGATTCCGGCATCCCCTCGAGCAACGCGGCGAGCAGCACTTCGCCCAGGCGCTGATACCCGAGCCTGGTGTAGTGGATGTGATCCTGCAACGCGTACGCCGGGTCGTTGGCAGCCCATTGAAGCATCGACAGGGCGCCACCCTGGAACGCGATCAGATCGAAGAACCCGCAGCCGTGTTCCAGCGCGAGCCGGTGCTGCACTTCGACCAGTCGGGCGGTGCGGGTACGGTCTTCGAACACGCGGTCTTCGACCTGCACCGGTCGATCAGACGGTCCGATCAACAAACACGATGCGTCAGGCACGGTATCTCGCATGCGCTCGAGGACGGCACGAAGGTCACGTTCGTAGTCCTCGAGTGGCGATTCGTCGCCGCTCTCGTTCGTCCCATAGGCCAGCACGACCAGATCTGGCTTTCGTCTGCGAAGGTGCTCCTTGTACAGTGCCTCATCCCAGAGCAACTGGTAGCGGGCGCGCGAGCCATTGATGCCCAAGGTATCCACGACTACGCCGGGCTGGTCACGCTCGACGGCGAGGCCAAACAGCCAGACGGGCCGTTTGCTAAGCGTTCGAATCTCAAAGCGATGCGGGGCGTCCGGGACGCGAAACGTCGCATAAGCCGGTGAAGCTTTGTTCGCGCGGGTAGAAATACGGCGGGCCGGGCGGCCATCGATCAGGACGTCCATGTCGCCGCCCCGCGGATGTTTCATGTAGTAGAGCTCGAAGAAGCTCGCCGTCTTCCCATGCTCGCCGTCCTCCGCGGTTCGCACCGCGCCGAACGAAGCGGCCCGCTGGCTGATCATGGCGACGCCAGCAAGACCAACCTGCTGGATTTCGGTGTCCCCGACGCGAATTCGTCGAGTCTCCCATCGCTGGCCATCGCTCTCGATGTTGATGTCGCGGTGCCGATACGTACGCCACGGGTGAACGGGAACCAAGAAACCGTGACCGGCGTCGCCGAAGCGGGCCTGGAGCTCGCGACGGATGTAACCGGTGAACAGATCGCTCGCGACGTGCGACGCGCCGTAGAAGACCAAGCGGGCCTGTCCCTCGCCCGCGGCCGCGCGCGCGAGGGCGCGATGCAAGGCGCTCATCGATTTTCCGTCGCGATCCTCGATCGCGATGTCGAGCCCAAGCGCGTCGTTGGGCGGTGGTTGCAAGAGCTTCGGCCCCATTCGCTGCCCCGTGCGCACCGCTTCGAGAACTCCGGTCCCATCGATCGCAGCGGGTGTCCTCGGAGACGCATCAGCCAGGGTCGGGGAAGGCCGATAGCCCAGCGTCCAAACGCTGGCCGCCGCCACCCCAAGCAACACGATCGCCAACGGCGAGCCCCATGGATTTCCGAGCCGCACGTCTCCACAATGGCGATCCGGCGCGATCGAGTCAAATTGACGTGAAAGGCGGCGAAAGGTCGGCCATGATGCGCGTCATGAAATCGCGCGAGCTGCTCCTCACGGCTGCCAAATTCAAGGTCGCTCGTCTGACTTTCGAGGGTCCCGGCGGCACCGAGATCATCCGGGACGTGGTCGAGCACCCTGGAGCCGCGGTGATCTTGCCCCAGCTGGACGACGGCCGCATCGTCTTGATACGGAATCTCAGGCGAACCGTTGGCAAGGTCCTCTGGGAGCTGCCGGCTGGAACCCTCGAACCTGGCGAGGCGCCCGAGCTGTGCGCCGCGCGCGAGGTCGAAGAGGAGACAGGTTACCGAGCAGGGACGATCACGCCACTGACCGAGTTCTTCGCCTCCCCCGGGATCTTGAACGAACGCATGTACGGCTTCTTGGCGACGGAGCTCGAGCCGACCGCCCAGGCGCTCGACGAGACCGAGGAAATAGAGGTCGTTCCGATTCCTCAGTGGCAGGTACGGGACATGCTCAAGGACGGGTACATCGAGGACGGAAAGACGATTGCCCTACTCTTGTACTGGATGCACATCTACGCGCCCTGAGAAGTTGGGACTGAGCATCGACGCTGATGGAACTGCTAGCACGCATTCAAGACAATTGGATCGTCCTTTTGATTCCGCTGATCAGCGCGCTGGTCGGCTGGTTCACGAACGTCGTGGCCATCAAGATGATGTTCCATCCCGTCGAGTTCGTGGGTATTTCGCCTTACCTCGGGTGGCAAGGCGTGATCCCGGCCAATGCGCTTCGACTCGCCAAGGTCTCCAACGCACTCATCACCGATAAGCTCCTGTCGCTGCGGGAGCTTTTCGACGAGACGTTCAATGCCGACTCGTTCACCGGAAAGCTCGGTGCTGTGGTCGATGACGTGACGGAACAAGTGATCGACGAGGTGGCCAAGAAACATGCCAAATTGATCTGGGACAACGCGGGCGAGTTCATGCAGCGCAAAGTCCGCGCGCAGGTACGCGCCGAAATAATCGACGTTTCCCGGGCGATTGCGATGGACATGGCTGACGACATCGATGAGATCATGGACATCGAAAAGACCGTCCTCGAAGCGATGGAGCGCCACAAAGAGCTCATGGGTGAAATGTTCTACGAGGTCGGCTTCAAGGAGTTCAAGTTCATCGAGCGCTCGGGTCTGTACTTCGGCTTCCTTTTTGGAGTCTTTCAAATGATCATCTGGGTTCTGTACCCTGCAGGTTGGATTCTTCCTGCCGCTGGATTCCTCGTCGGTTATCTGACGAACTGGATCGCGATCAAGTTGGTCTTCTCTCCGCGCGAGCCCATGAAGCTCGGTCCGATCACCGTGCAGGGTCTGTTTCACAAACGCCAGAACGAGGTCGCGGAAGCGTTCGGCCGAACCGTAGCAACTCGCGTGCTCAATGCGGACAACATCGTGACCACCGTGATGGAGGGCGATGGCGCAAGGCGCATGAATGAGATCGTCGAGCAGCGCGTCAGCGCACTCATCGCGAAGTACGAGGCGCATCCGATGGCCAAGCTGGTCCTGCCAGAGGAGCGGCGCCCCGCCCTCCGCGCGGAGCTCCTCGAACGGATCAAGAGGGACTGGCCGAAACCTGGAGGTTTCTTTCACACGTTTGCGGGCGAGTCGGTGGACCTCCAAGGCGAGCTCGAACGCCGTATGAAGAGCCTCGATCGCGAGAGCTACGAGGGCGTGCTTCGGCCCGCGTTTCAGCAAGACGAGTGGAAGCTGATCGCTGCGGGAGCCGTCCTCGGTACTATCGCCGGCGTCTTACAGCTCGTCTATCTCTTCGGCGATGCGATGGAGCGGCTGAGCCGCTGAGGGCACGGGTGCTGGCCCAACGGCCGCTCAACGGCTACACACCGGTTGGTGGAACAAACCGCAACGCTGCTCGTCTGCTGCCCCGACCGTAGGGGCCTAGTCGCTGCCCTCGCGCAGGTCCTGTATGGGCACGGCGCAAACATCCTCGACGCCGACCAGCATACCGATCCGGTTGCCGGACAATTCTTTCAGCGCATCAAGTTCGACCTCTCGGAGCTGCACACCGATCGCACCAGCCTCGAGAAGGCGATTTCTGAGGTCGCGGCGCGCTTCTCGATGAGTTGGCGCATCACCAATGGGCTCCGCCGCTCCAAGACCGCGATTTTCGTTTCGAAGTATGATCACTGCTTGTACGACCTCCTACTGCGGCAACGCGCCGGTGAGCTCCTGACGGAGATTTCGATGATCATCAGCAACCACCCCGACCTCGGATCGGTAGCTGAGCAATTCGATATCCCTTTTCACCATCTACCAATAAGCAGGGAGACAAAGCGCGCGCAGGAGAACCAAGCCCTGGAGCTCCTGAAAGCCGAGGGCGTCGACCTGGTCGTGCTGGCTCGGTACATGCAGATTCTCACCGATGAGTTCCTGAGGAGCTACGACGGCCAGGTGATCAACATTCACCATTCGTTCTTGCCTGCTTTCATGGGCAGCAAACCGTACCACCGGGCATTCGAACGAGGCGTGAAGCTGATCGGCGCGACGGCGCACTATGCCACTGCGGATCTGGATGAGGGCCCCATCATCGAGCAGGACGTCGTTCGGTGCTCTCATCGCGACTCCGTCGAGGACCTCGTTCGTAAGGGCCGCGACCTCGAGAAGGTCGTGCTGGCGCGGGCGGTCCGGTGGCACCTTGACGACCGAATCCTCGTCTACGACAACAAGACGGTCGTATTCAGCTAGGGAGTTCCCATGTCAGAACGAGTGAAACTCACCATCGACAATGCCGTCGCGACCGTTCGTATGTCACGCGCGGAGAAGCGCAATGCCCTCGACGCCGACATGTTCGACGGGCTCATACGCACTGGAGAGCGCATCATCGCCGACAGCGGCATCCGCGCGGTGGTCCTGCATGGCGAGGGCAAGGCGTTCTGCGCCGGGTTGGATTTTGCCTCATTCCTCGGATCGCCAGCATTGATGCAGAAGCTCCTAGCCAGGGGTGACGAGAGCCCTGCCAACATGGCCCAGCGGGCCGCATGGATCTGGCAGGAAGTGCAGGTTCCCGTGATCGCCGCTGTCCATGGGGTCGCCTTTGGCGGCGGCCTCCAGATCGCCCTTGGCGCCGACCTTCGGTACGTCACCGCTGACGCGCAGCTTTGCATCATGGAGATCAAATGGGGATTGATCCCCGACATGAGCATCACGCAGACACTGAGCCGGCTGGTGCCGATCGACGTAGCCAAAGAGCTCACGTTCACCGGTCGGATCATTTCCGGCACCGAGGCTGTCTCACTCGGTCTGGCGACGAAAGTCACCGAGGATCCGCTCGCGGACGCACTTGAAACCGCCAAGCTGATCGCGAGCAAGTCCCCGCACGCCATTCGGGCGGGCAAGGCGTTGCTCCGAGACGCGCCCGACATGTCGCGGGCCGATGCCCTCAAGCTCGAAACCACGCTCCAGGTGGCCCTGCTTGGCAGCCCAAATCAAGTCGAGGCGGTACAATCTAACATGATGAAGCGCGAACCATCGTTCAAGGACCCGGAGTAGGCAGGCCCCAATCACGCCTACTCGGGCGGACGCGAGACGCGCGGCTGATAAGCGCAGCAATCGGGCGGGCAGACGTCGTGCGACGGGCCGCGCTTGCCGACCGCCTGCCGGCCGGTGACCCTTCCAAGACGCTCCTCGATGAGCTCACGAATCATCGCGACGAACGCCGGATGTGTACCCACGGTGGCCGCTCGCGTCATGGTGATTCCGAGCTCGCTGGCGTAATCCCTGGCCTCGTGATCCAGGTCCCAGATGACCTCCATGTGGTCCGACAAGAACCCGACCGGCGCGACCACGACGTCTTTCACGTTTATCTGCGAGAGCGCATCGAGATGCTCCAGGATGTCCGGACCGAGCCACTGAACATGCGGAGGACCACTGCGACTCTGATAGACCACCTGCCAACGATCATGACGAGCCCCCTCGGCGACCAATCGAGCGGTCTCTTCGAGCTGCTCGGCGTAGTCGCAGGTCTCGGACATCGCTACCGGAATGCTGTGTCCTGTGAACGCGATGCGGGCGCATTCGCGCCGCTCCTTGGGCAGTGTCCCAAGCGCGGCTAGCAGCCGATCGACGTTGGCCTCGATGAAGCCCGGATGATTGTAAAATGCCCGGAGCTTATCGACGATGGGCGCACCGTCGCCAATCTCATCACGTGCCTTTTCGATGTTCTCGCGATACTGCCGGCATCCGCTGTAGCTGCTGTACGCTGATGTGAAAAACGCGAGGGCTCGCTTCTTCCCGTCTTCACGCATCTTACCTAGCGCCTCCCGGATGAAAGGGTGCCAATTGCGGTTACCCCAATAGACCGGCAAGTCGATGTCGCTATTGCGCAGCTCTTCTTCGAGGGCGGCGATGAGCGCGCGGTTCTGTTCGTTGAGGGGGCTTCGACCCTCGAAGTGGTTGTAATGAGCAGCGACTTCCTTGAGTCGATCGGGAGGCACGTTCTTGCCGCGAACCACGTTCTCTAGGAAAGGCATCACGTCCGCCCGCGTCTCGGGGCCCCCGAACGACACGAGGAGAACACTATCGTAGCCCAAATCGGTATCAGTCACCGTCGAACTCTCGCGCCTAATATCCGCATTTGCAAGCCAACGGTCTTGCCAAGAGATCAACGCTGTGCTCTAGGT
>JBAVOF010000229.1:0-2205 GCA_049691835.1 Polyangiales bacterium | reverse complement strand
CCTGCTGGGCCTGCTGCTCGGCCGCACGGACGGCGGTCTGGCGGGCAATGCGGTTCGAGGCGAGAAGCGTGGCGACGAGCACGGCGCCGCTCGCGAGCAGCGTCCAGAAGGTGAGGCGCGACGTCAGGCTGCGGAAGGTCATTGGTAGATATCAGGCGCGGTGCCGTTGCGGGCCCGGGCTCCTGAATTCCCCTTTCAAACTGTGCGTGCGGATTTCCCGCACACAGCTTTCCGATGGTCTTCTCATGACGCGTTCACGATGCCGGGATAGCGAATCGTCCCGACGAGTCGATGGAGCCCGAGCGCATCCGCGAAACGCGCCGGGGGCCAGTCCCGTAAGTTGAACGGGCGATGCCGCCAGCCGCGTACGTGTGGCAGCAGCCGGACCAGCCGCTGGTTCACGTAGCGGTCCACCTGTTGGAACTTCCAGGAGGCGTTCCCCGTGCGGAAGTAGTTGCCCCAGCCCCGCAAGCGTGGGTTCAGAACCTCCACCACCTGGCGGATGTCCTGTAGCCCCGCCCAGCGTCGGCGGTCCGTCAGCTCCCGGACAGTGGCACGGATGCGCTTCATTGCTCTCCCGGACGGCCACCGGAACAGATACTCGCGCCCCTTGAAGTGCGAGCGCACGATCCGCAGGTAGCAGCCCAGGAAGACGAATCCCTGCTGGCCGAGCCCCAGCTCGACGATCCGTGTCTTGTCAGGGTGCAGCTTCAGGCTCAGCCGCTCCATGATGAGGCCAAGACGCCGCAGAGACTCCTCCGCGTCTGCCCGACTCCGGCAGAGCACCACGGCATCGTCCGCATAGCGCACCAGCCGTCCCAGATGCTGGCAGCGACGCTCCCAAATGCCGTCCAGAGCGTCGAGATAGATGTTGGCGAGCAGCGGCGAGATCACACCTCCCTGGGGGCTGCCCAGGGAGGTGTCGATCCTCCGCCCCTCCTCCAGCACCCCAGCCTTGAGCCACTGCCGCAGGAGCTTCAGCACCCGTCGGTCCGATATGCGGCGCTCCACGAGCTTCATCAGCTTCTCGTGGTCGATCGAGTCGAAGAACTTCTCGATGTCGATCTCCACCACGTACCGGTGCTCGCGACCCCCCACGAGGCGGATCACTTCCAGCGCGTCGGTGGCGCTCTTCTTCGGCCGAAACCCGTACGAGTCCTCCTTGAAGTCGGCCTCGAAGATCGGCTCGACGATGAGTTTCGTCGCCGCTTGCACCACCCGGTCGCGCACCGTCGGTATCCCCAGCGGCCGCTTCCGTCCATCCGGCTTCGGGATGTACTGCCGCCTCACCGGTTGCGGCCAGTACTCGCCCGTGCGGAGGCGCTGTCGTACGTCCTGGAGAAACTCCTCCACGCCCCCCTGCTCGATCATCGACAAGGTCTCCCCGTCGATGCCGGCAGCCCCTCGATTCGCCTTGACCCGCCTCCATGCCTCCGCCAGGACGTCACCCCGGTAGATCCGGTCATACAACGCATGGAAGCGCCGCGTGCGGCTCCGCTTGGCAGCCACGTATAGCGCGCGCTGGAGTCGTCGTACTTTGTCCGTCGGGTCGATGGGACTCTCGTCCATGCCCTCGCACTTACCCCCAGATACGCGCACGACCAAAGCAGGGCCCTCTCGCTCCAGCGGCTTTCACCACCTTCATCGCTACTGTGGGCCCCTCGGACTCCCTCTCGGCACGGCGGGACTTCACATTCCGCTTATACCCGCCGCCTTCGCCCAACGTGGGCCGCCGAGGAGGGTCTCCCCAGTTCCGCATCAGGCTGTCCCTGCGTGCCCTCTCCCATACCCCGGGAGCGTCCTGCGCCCCTCCGGGACTCCCTAAGCGCAGTCTGTTGCCTTCGCCCTGGTGTGACGGGCTCGGCCACTCCACCTTTCGGCTGCCTATCTCACGAGGCTGCAAAGTTCACGCTTCCGCATTGGGCCCGCAGGTTCGCTTCCCTCGCCCAGAGCCCATCGACTCCGGCAGGGCTTTCGACGCTCCGCTCAGGCGTCGACGTCTCCGTCGCCGCCCGGAGCCTGCTACGCGGCGCTCCGGCGCTTACCGCGGCGGGACTTGCACCCGCTAGTCTGATGCAGCATCTCGACCGGACGGTCCAAGCCCGGTCTCGTTCAGGACGCACCACCGGGCGAGTCTAGCCTTTTTCGTCGCGCGCTTGGCGCAGCGCCGAGGCTACAATGGGCGGCTCTGACGGTTCCGATGAA
>JBAVOF010000228.1:0-2148 GCA_049691835.1 Polyangiales bacterium | reverse complement strand
GGTATACACACTTTCCCATGAGCCGCCTGGGGAGGTCCGGATCTGGATGACAATGCCGATGCGGGCTAGAACGCGGTCGCGATGGACCGGGTCGATCGAATGCTCCATCGAGCCCCCTTCGTTGCCTTGTGGTGCCATTGCGTTTTTTCGATGACGGTGGCGGCTGACGCGCGCGCGCAGGCACGCGATGCGGCAGCTGAGCCCCCAGATGAGCACCGGGAGGAGCCGCCGGAACCTACAAAGGAGCGTCGCAACGCGGTCGAGCTGGGCTACACTCACGCGTTTCAGATTTTGAGAACCAGCCCAAGTGAAGCCGAGGCCGGCAGCAGTGAAAATCTCTGGGGGTTCACCCTGAGTTACGAACGTTTGCTCATTCCGCACCGGCTGGCACTGGTCATCGCGAAGCCGTTTCATTTCACGCGCGATCGTTTCGACTCCCCGCTCGACGTTTTCTTAAGGGTGGTGTTTCCCAAGGGCCGCTGGGATCCCTACGTTGGCGCCGGAGCGAGCGGCAACTTACGAGTGTTCAGCGGGGAGCTCGAGCAAGAAGAGGGCAGACGCGTCGAGTACACTTTCGGTGTTGGGACAATTGCCGGCGTCACCTATGCGTTCACGCCTCGGTGGGGACTTTCGCTCGAGGTCGGTTACGCCTATTTTGTGAACGGCCTCGCTCAACATAGCATCACGGATGGGATCTCAGGCGTGTTCAGCTTCTAATCAACTAGCTACTTCGCGCGCGCGTAGCGCAGGGTAAACACCACCGGCCCGGCAAGCTTGCTGTTCGTGACCCGAACGTGCATCGTCAACTGCCCGGCCTCGTCGAATCGAAACGCGTTCGTCTTCTGCCCCCCAGTTTTCACGACCGATTGCAGCAAGGTGGCCGTCTTGGTGTCAAAGGAGGCGTTCGCGGATTCCCCCAGCGGAGTCGTCACGGTGGCAGCGGTCCCGTTCTCGGGCACCGTGACGATGTAGTCGTCCATCTGGAAAACCACGTTTCCATTCTGCTGGCTGATAGTCACGCGTGCGGGGATCCGCGTGCTCGATTCGAGCCGCGGCACCGCCCGCTTTCGCTCCATGCGGCTCATCCCAGCGGTCGCGGCGTCTGACTTCGCCTTGATCTCGGCTTCGTCCTTTTCGCGAGTACCCACGTACGAGTACTTCCCGACCAGCTCTCCGAGCGTCGGGGCCTTGCCGCCGTCCGAGCGAGCCTGCGTCCCCAGGCTCACGATACCCAGAAACAGGCCCAGTGCCGCGACGACTACGAGACTCGAACGGTGCAAGGTGTTGAAGATCTACACCGAGGAGAAGCTTCCCGACAAGTGCGAACACAGCCCTCACTTCGCCGCTTCCCGCTTGAGCAGGGTGCGTTTTCGGTCGGTTCCCCATCGGTAACCGCTCAGGCCCCCATCGGCGCGGATGACCCGGTGGCAGGGTATCACGACCGCCACTGGATTGGCTGCGCAGGCTCCGGCCACCGCTCGTATCGACCTCGGGCGACCGATCCGCTTGGCGACCTCGGCGTACGATGCGGTTTGGCCTTCCGGGATCTCTCGCAGGGTTCGCCAAACGCGCTCCTGAAATGCGGTCCCACGCACGTCGAGCGGTAGACCGAACTCCGCGCTCTCACCATCCAGATAGGCCACCGTGCGTTCGACCCATTGCGCGAAGTCCGAGTCCGCATCTGCGAGCTCGAAGTCAGCCTTGGGAAATCGTTTCCTGAGCTCTTCGACAAGCTCGTGGGGAGAGGCACCGAAGAGCACCGCGCAGATCCCCCTCTCGGTTGCGGCAACGGCGACAAGACCGAGCGACGAGTCTCCGAACGCGTATCGGATCTCGACCCCGTCGCCGCCTCTGCGCAATTCCGTGACGCTCATCCCATGACGAGGCTGCGCGGATTCGTAGAACCTGCTCGATGCACCATAGCCGGATGCGTAGATCGCCGACGTGACGTCCTTGCAGGTCTTGAGATTTTCCGCCGCGATCCGTGATCGATGGGCGATTGCGTATTGTTTTGGTGTTACCCCGACGATGCGCTTGAACACCCTCTGGAAATGATACGAGCTCAGGCCGGCCGCCTCCGCCAGCTCTTTCAACGTCGGCTCTCGCTCCGCCAACTCGATCAGCCGGCACGCTTCGACCACCCGTCGT
>JBAVOF010000227.1:0-1510 GCA_049691835.1 Polyangiales bacterium | reverse complement strand
CGCGAAGCCCGGGCGGTTCGAGCTGGCGGACCAGGGGACCCTCCTCCTCGACGAGCTCGGCGAGCTCGAGCCCACCCTCCAGGCGAAGCTCCTCCGGGTGCTGGAGGACGGCGAGATCCAGCGGCTCGGCTCGACCGCATCGCGCAAGGTCGACGTCCGCATCGTGGCGGCCACGAACCGCGAGCTTCACCGGGAGACGCGAGAGGGCCGCTTCCGGTCTGACCTCTACTACCGTCTGAGCGTCTTCCCCATCGAGCTACCGCCGCTCCGGGACCGCCGGGACGACATCGTCTTGCTCGTCGAGCATTTCATCGAGCGCAACAACGGGCGACTGGGCACCAAGATTCGCGACATCGACCAGCCGGCGCGCAAGCTGCTGCTCAACTACCCTTGGCCCGGGAACGTGCGCGAGCTCGAGAACACCATCGAGCGTGCGGTCGTTCTTGCCGAGGGGGACACCATCACGGTGGGCGATCTGCCCGAGCGGATGCGCGAGCCCGCCGATCCGGTGGCCGCAAGCCTGTCCAACGGAGAGCTCTCGATCAAGAAAACCGCACGATTCATGGAGGAAACGTTGATCCAGCGGGCTCTGCACAAGACCGGGGGAAACCGCACGGCGGCCGCGAAGCTGCTAGAGATCAGCCACCGCGCCCTCCTTTACAAGATCAAAGATTATGGGATTCAGTAGGCGCCGATGGATAATCCGGAATGCCGTGGCAAAGAGGAGCGTTGATCTCGTAATGTCCTGTATGCGCAGAGCCCTACCCACGGTGGCCTTGTGTGCTTCGTTCGTCGCCGCGTTGGGCTGCCAGAAAAACATCCCCAACACCACCGTGAAAGACACCCCCGAGAACCGGGCGGTCATCACCTTCATGGAAAACTACCGAAACGCGGTGGAGGCCCGGGATATCGGCGCTCTGCTCGCTATGGCGCATCCCCAGTATCTGGACGACAATGGCACCCCTGCGGGTGACGATGACCTGGACTACCGGGCCCTTCAGAAGAAGCTGAGCCGCTGGCGGGAGCGGGTCACCGATGTTCGGTACGAGATCAAGTACCGCACGATCACTAGGGAAATGGACCGGGTCATGATCGCGTACCGGTACAGCGCGAGCTTCCGCATCACCTACGATGAAGAGGACCAACGTTGGTCGCGTCGCATCGGCGAAAACCAGCTGGTGCTACTCTACGACGATATCCAGAGCCGGTACTACGTACTTTCAGGTATGTGAAAATTTTGCGCTAATATTGGATGAAGCCCTTGATTCGCGCTAGGATTCTGTCGATGCCAAGCTGGAAACGGTGCAGGTGAGCGTGCTTGCCACGAGCGATGAAGCCGATGCAATTCGAGTGTGATAGCTGCAATGCCAAATACAAAATCTCGGACGAGAAGGTCCGGGGTCGTGTTGTTCGTTTTCCGTGTCGCAAGTGCGAGTACAAGATTTTGATCGATGGCCGGGACGCCGATCCGGATGTCACCGTTCCGGCGGGGCCAGCATACGGTTTCGAC
>JBAVOF010000226.1:0-7110 GCA_049691835.1 Polyangiales bacterium | reverse complement strand
GCAACGTGGTACCGATGATCTCCAAGATCGCGTACTTGCGGTAACCGAGATAGAAATCGCCCAGACCGGGAAACAAGAGCGAGCGCAACGCGGCCTTCTTCGGGCTTTTGAAAACCTCACCGCACTTCTCGCAGGCAGGCGGGGCGCCGTCGGTCGCGGCAAAGCACCTGGGGCAGAGATTCTGCCAACCGCCTTCCTTGGTCGCTGTCGTTTCGAGCAGGCCTCTGAGCTTCCGGGCCTCCGAGCGCTTGACGCCGTGAAACATCAACTGCTCGCGTCCAGATCGAATGAAGATGTAGCTGTTGCGTCCTGCCGTGGCGCGGATTCGCTCGAGCGGCAGTTGATTGGCGAACATGCGCGGGCGCTGTTTCCAGTCGGTGTGGATCAGCAGAACGCGCCTGTCTGTCAGCACCAGGGTGGTGCGGTTGGCGAACGGGTTCATCGACCCCGCGGTGAGGAGCCACCAGGTCAGCTGCCGAACCCCGTTGGTGGCATAGCGAACGACCTCCGTCGGGTTGAGCACGCGTTGCAAAACCGGCTCGGCCTTGCGGAGCATTTCGGCTCTTTTGCGATCGCGCCTCTTGACTCGCCCGTTGCCAATGTCGGTGAACATCTCGCTGAACCGAACCGCGATCGAGGCGGGCAGCAGCGCTTTGAGCTCCTCTTCTGGTGTATCCCCCCGCGGCATACGACCCTTCAGCGTAGCACGTTGCGGCCGCCCTCATTGAGTGCTGCTCAAAACGTCAGCTTGGTGCTAGTATCGTCAGTGGTTCGCGTCTTGGGGGTTTTGGAGATGGTAGTTCCGCTTTTGGTGGCCGTGACGCTTCTGCTCGCCGCCAACCTCGCCGTGACGCTGATGCTCTTCGCCAGGAGGGCCAGCGACGCGTCGACCAGCGCTCAAGCCGAGGCCTCCGCGCGGTCCGAAACGGCGAACGTGCTTCGAGCCGAGCTCCGCGCCTCCCGCGAAGAGGCTTCCGCGAGCGCAAGCGAGCTCCGTCAGGAGGTCTCGCGCACGCACAAGGCCAGCGCCGAGACGCTCGTCCACACCATTTCGCAGATCGGTGAATCGCAGACGACGAAGTTCCAAGCCTTCACCGTCCAACTCAAGAGCCTAACCGACTCGAACCAAGTCGGGCTCAAGCACCTGCAAGAAACCGTCGACGGCCGTCTTCAAGAGCTTCGGAGCAGCAACGAGCGGAAGCTCGAGCAGATGCGTGCGGTGGTCGATGAGAAGTTGCAGAGCACACTCGAAAAGCGGCTGGGCGAGTCTTTCAAGCTCGTCGGGGACCGCCTGGAAGCGGTGCAGCAGGGCCTAGGCGAGATGAGAAGCCTCGCCAGCGGGGTCGGTGATCTCAAAAAGGTGCTCACCAACGTGAAAACGCGCGGAACCTGGGGTGAGGTCCAGCTCGGTGCCTTGCTCGACCAGATCCTCACGCCGGAACAGTTTGGCAGAAACGTGAAGCCGCACCCTGATTCGCGTGACGTCGTCGAGTTCGCCATTCGGCTACCCGGCCCGACCGAGGACCCCAGCCAGTGCGTCTGGCTTCCGATCGACTCGAAGTTCCCACAAGAGGACTATCTCCGCTTGGTCGAGGCTAGCGAAAACGGGGATATCGCGGCGGTGCAACAGGCGCACGGCGCGCTCATCCGCTCGATTCAAGACTCCGCGAAAGACGTGAGCAGCAAGTATCTCAACCCGCCTCTGACGACCGACTTCGCGATTCTCTTCCTGCCTACCGAAGGCCTCTATTCCGAGGCGCTGCGGCATCCGGGCCTGGTCGAGCGACTGCAACGGGAGCATAGAATCGTCGTTGCGGGGCCTACCACGCTGGCAGCCGTTCTCAACAGTCTTCGAGTCGGGTTCCGAACGTTGGCGATCGAGCAGCGTTCGAGTGAGGTGTGGAAGGTGCTGGGCGCAGTCAAACACGAGTTCGGCAAGTTCGGCGATGTGCTCGACAAGGTGAAGCGTCAGCTCGACGCTGCGGGGCGCACCATCGAAAGCACCGGCGCGCGGACCCGCGCCATGCAGCGCAAGCTTCGCACCGTCGAAGAGCTCCCCGCTGGCACGACTGCTGCATTGCTCGACCTCGACCAAGAAGAGCAGGGCGACTGGAACGGCCCCGCCGATCGCCTGGAGCCCGACGAAAACAGCGTCGTCTAACCGGGGAGCGCGATTCGCTCTAGTCGCTGAGCGACAGGAGCGTGAGAACGGGTTGGCCCGCTTCGCGGCTTGCCCCGAGGTTGATTCGAAATCGCATGTGCCAGCTCCGATGGGCATCTGGATCGAGCAGGATCTGGGTCAGGTCCCATCGTCCGTCGCTTCGTTCGATCTTCAATTGCGCGCTGCTGCGCGCGTCCGGGCCGATTTGAATCGCATCGTATTCCGCCCAGTACGGGGCCAGCGCCTCGGCGAATTGCTCGGCGCTCCAGGTGTTGGCATCCGATACTTCGGACAGGGCCTCGGCGGCGCGCTCGTACTGCTTGAACGCCAGCAATCGCACGATTTTCCAAGCTGCATTGCGCACCATGGTCGTGAACCCACGCAGGTCCTGGGTGATGTCGAAGCTCGCGTCTTCGTCTCGCTTCGCCGAGCTGAGCACCTCTTCGTCGGGGGACTGTAGCTGCTCCCATTCATCGAGCAGGCTGGCATCGACCGAGCGGACGGTGAGACCCAGCCAATCGGACACGTCATAGAGCGCGTCGGTCTTTGCGGACTCGGGAACCGTTTGGACGAAACCCTTGTACGCGTCCGTCAGGTAGCGGAGTAGCACACCCTCAGAACGCTGCAGGCCGTACTCTTTGACGTATTCGACGAAGCTCATGCCGAGCTCATACATGTCGCGCGCGATCGACTTCGGGCGGAGCACGTCGTTGCCCACCCAGGGATGCCGCTCCGAAAATAGCTCGTACGTGGCGTAGAGAAACTCGGCGTTGGGCTTCGGGTACTCGATCTTGTCCAGCTCGGCCATGCGCTCGTCGTACTCCATGCCCTCGGCCTTCATCCCGGCGAGGGCGCGCGACTTGAGCGTATCGGTCTGCCGGTAGAGCACTGCCCACGGTTGCTCGAGCGTAGCCTCGACCAGAGTGAGAACATCGAGAGGGTAGTCGGCGTGCTCACGATCGAGCACTTCTACGGCCTCCACTACGTAGAGGGACAGCGCCTGGTTGAGGGAGAAGTCGGACTGGAAGGCTTCGTTGACCCGCGGCCCATCCCGGCGCAGCTCGACGACTCCCGCATCACGAAGGGAGCGGATCATCGCGATGGCGTTGCGCGCGTGCTGCCGCTTGGCGGTCGGCCCTTCATGGCTGCTGCGAATGAGCTTGCGGAGCGCGAGACAACCGTTGTCCTCTCGCTCGAAGAGGTTGAGGATCATCGCGTTGCTCACGCGGAACTGCGACGTGAGCGGTTCCGGCGGTGATTGCTGAAGCCGCGTGAAGGTATCCGCGTCCCAATGCGCGTATCCTCGCTCGGGCGGCTGCCGCATTTTGAGCTTTCGAAGCTTCTTCGAATCGCCGGCCGCTTTGGCCCGAAGCTTCTTGTTCTCGATCGCGTGCTCGGGCGCCTGCGCCACGATGCTGCCCAGGGTGTCGAATCCGCGCCGACCGGCACGCCCCGCGATCTGCTTGAAATCGCGGACGCTCAGGACCTTGGTTTTCTCGCCATCGTACTTGCAGAGCTGGGTGAAAAGCACGGTGCGGATCGGCACGTTCACGCCCACTCCCAGGGTGTCGGTTCCGCAGATGATGCGGAGCTTCCCCTCCTGCGCGAGCCGCTCCACGAGACGGCGATAGCGGGGAAGCATGCCGGCGTGGTGCACGCCGATGCCATGATGAAGGAACTTCTTGAGCTCTTTGCCAAAGGGCGTGTCGAAGCGGGTTGCCCTCAGCTCGTCCTTCATGGCCGTCTTTTCGTCTTTGGATAGGAAATCGATGCTCATGAAGCTCTGGGCTTGCTCGGTCGCGGCGCGCTGCGCGAAGTGGACGATGTAGATGGGCGCCTTTCCATCTTCGAGAAGATCGACCACTGCCTTGTGCAGAGGCTCCTCGCTGTATGAGAAGTCGAGCGGTACGGGCCGGTCGCTGCTTTTCACGATTGTGGTTGGCACCCCGGTCAGCTCGGTGATCGCCTCCTCGAACACCTGCGTCTCTCCGAGCGTGGCGCTCATCAGAAGAAATTGCGCTTGGGGTAGGGTGAGCAACGGTATCTGCCACGCGACGCCGCGGTCCCGGTCGGCATAGTAGTGAAACTCGTCCATGACGATGCCGTCGACACCGGCTCGCTCACCTTCACGCAAAGCGAGGTTGGCCAAGATCTCGGCCGTGCAGCAGATCACGGGAGCGTCGCGATTGACGGTGGCATCGCCTGTCATCATCCCCACGCGCTGCGGCCCGAGCACGCGACACAGGTCGAAGAACTTCTCGCTGACCAGTGCCTTGATCGGGGCGGTGTAGAACGAGCGCGCACCGAGCGCGACCGAGCGAAAATGGGCGGCCAACGCCACCAACGACTTGCCCGACCCGGTCGGCGTGCTGAGGATCACGTTGTTGCCGACGAAGAGCTCCATCACCGCTTCTTCCTGCGCGGGGTAGAGCTCGAGCCCTCGATCGCTGGTGTACTGCAGGAAACGGGTCAGCAGCGCTTCACCGTCCACGTTTGCGTTCAGATCATCGAGATAGCGGTCGAGCGAGCTCATGGGGCGTGGCTTGTATGCGGCCCATGGGTACGTCGCGCATCCAAAAAGGAAGCGGGTCAACGTCCTTGAACGTCGACCCGCTTTTGACAACGGGCTCCCCAAGGGGGAGGCCAAGGCGGGCACCGTCTGAGCGGAACGCGGTTTCGCCTGACTCTGGATGGGATGGTGGGCTCATCCGTTGTCTGCGTTCCGCGCCCGGTGCCCGCCTTGCACCGAATGACCTGGTGGAAGCTAACCCCGTAGCGCGCATCGCCGGCGACAAAAGAGGGCACCGAACGCGCCAAGATCTTTGGGAATTCACCCTCAAGGCTTGAAAAACGGTCGCGGATATGGATCGATACCCGGCGGTGGGCGATTCATCCGGACAAGCCAGTGTGAGTAACGGGCTCAGGGTATCTGGGGCGTGGACCCGCGGGGTGGTGGGCGCGTTTTGCCGACTGGGGCTCGATATCGACAGGCTCTGCGCGCAGATCGGCGTGGCCCCAGAGGTCTTCACCGACACGAGCGGCCGACCCCCCCGTGACGCCTCGGGCCGTCTTTGGCGCGCGGCCCTAGAAGCGAGCGGTGATCGGTTTCTGGGGCTCAGCGCGGCCGAGGTCTGGGAGGCGCGAGCCGATCTCATGGTCGTCTTGCTCCTGACCAGCGCCGAATCGCTTGGCCAGGGACTCGAGGCGAGCATGCGCTACCAAGAGCTCTTGTCACACGGGCGTGTGGTGACCTTGGGGGAGCATCCCCGGTACCACGCCCTGAACATCAACAAGATCGAGTTCGAGCTGCCCGTCACGGTGCACGAGGTCGAGTTCATTACCGTGATCGTCATGAAAATACTCCGCTTTGCAACCGGTGGGCGCTTCACCGCGCATGAGGTTCAGTTCCAGCACCCATACCGCGGGCAGATCCAGGACTACACGCGCGCCTTCGGCTGCTCGGTCGTTTTCGGACACGAACGAACGACGATCCTTGCCGATGATGGGGCTTGGAACCTGCCGCTGGTTCATAGCAATCAGGCCCTTCACGGTCAGCTTCGCGGCGTGGCTTCGGAGCTTCACGCCGCCCTAGAGTCGCATCATTTCGTCGATACGGTTCGCGATCGCATCAAGTTCCTCCTCTCCAGAGGTCAATCCAGCATCGAAGCGGTTGCCTCCGCGCTTCACATGACCTCCCGCACGCTGCAACGCCGCCTTCAAGACGATGGAACCACGTTCCGCGCCTTGATGGACGCGGTCCGCAAGTCGATCCTCGTGGAATGCGTCGAGCGCAACCAAACACCCGACGAAAGCATGAGGCGTGCGGGCTACACCAATCCGCGCAGCTTCCGTCGGGCACTGAAGCGCTGGAATCTGCAGGACTTCGGCGACGGGCTGCGGTCTTAGCTCAGGGCTCGCGCACCTCGGTAGCGGTCCAGCCGTCGTTCCGGTGCACGGTGTAGGCATCTCGCTGCTCTTCGCTAGCCTCGTCCCAGTTACGCTTGGCTTGCCTGGCTCGTGGTTGGATCTTCGGCTCTTTCCAGGACACCCACTCCGTGCATCCTCGCAGCTCAGGCGTCGCCGGCAAACGATCGCGTACGGCGGGCGGAAATGTTTCGAGCGGCTGATCGGCTCGCCTGAGCACCTCGATCTCTGCGGGGCTCTTGACGTTCACCCGCTCTCGCAGCTGGATAACATACGTCTTCCCGGCGGCGACTTTGACCTGCAAGAGCTGAACGGCAGGGGGCGCCGTGCCCGTGATCACCAAGAGCATGTGGGTCCCTGGCCAGATCGGTGCCGTCGTTTGCCAGCCGTTGCCGAGCACCGAGATGCATCGGCCAGCCTGGTTGACGATGCGAAACGTCACTTCAGTGACTTGTTTGCGGGGGGGGCGTGAGAACACCAGCAGTGCCTGGTCCGACGGCGCGACGTAAGGCGAATCGGGTGCGCGGGGGATCTGTGCCCCCGCTGCGGACGTCTGAACGAAGAGCGCCGCGGCCACGATTGCCAGGCCCCTATGGCCCCTGACGTATCGCCGAGTCATTCTGTGATCTATCTCGCACGTCGTGACTCGGGCTTCCAGCGGGACTGCAGCGATCTCCAACAGTTCTGCGCCGGTGCGCCACCCTGGCGGTCTGGCAGGCAATCTCGGTGATTTTTGGCCATACTGTACCGGTGCGCACGAGAGAAGTGGGGAGCCGCGCGCCTGCGCCACCGGCTACTCAAGACAGTCGGATTCCGCGGATCGGCGAGATTTTGGATTCTCGCTACCGCATCACCGGGGTGCTTGGCTCCGGAGGGATGGGGTGCGTCTATCTCGCGGAGCACGTGTCCATCCGTCGCCCCTTGGCGCTGAAGCTGTTGCACCCGGAGGTCGGTGAGATCGACGAGGTCACCAAGCGCTTCGAGCGTGAGGCGTTCGCCATCGGACGCGTCGACCACACCAACTG
>JBAVOF010000225.1:0-3083 GCA_049691835.1 Polyangiales bacterium | reverse complement strand
GCCCCAAAGAGCTCAACCGCCGCTTTCCACATGGGGTCCTGGAGGCTCGAGGTGAGCATGGGCCCGGCCGGCTTGCGTGTGTACGCGATGTTTTCGAAGCCAGCGTCCCGCATGTAGCCGAGGTACTCCTCTTCCGTGGATGCACCGCCCAGACACGCGACCCAGCTCGCTGCGAGCTTCGCGACTTCTGCGGGCAGTGGCTCGGAGAGCACGATGTCGCTGACCGCAATGCGACCGCCGGGTTTGAGCACGCGGTATGCTTCACGGAACACCCGCGGTTTATCTGGGCTCAAGTTGATGACGCAGTTGGAGATGATCACGTCCACGCTGTCCGAGGCGACGGGGAGCTCTTCGATGAGGCCCTCGCGGAACTCCACAGTGCGTGCGTAGCCCGCCTTGACCGAGTTCGTGCGGGCGCGTTCCAGCATCTCCGGCGTCATGTCCACACCGATGAAACGGCCTTTCGGGCCGAGCTGCTCTGCACAAAGTAGGGCGTCAAACCCGGCCCCCGAGCCGAGGTCGACCACGGTTTCGCCTGCCCGTACGTTTGCGAGGGCACTGGGGTTGCCGCAGCCGAGCCCTAGGTTTGCCTCGGCGGCTCCTCCGGTGATGTCTTGTTCCGAGTAGCCGATCAGGGATGCGGTGGTGGCGTGGGCCTGGGATCCGGTACTTCCGCAACAACCGCTTCCTCGGCGCGCAACCTCGGCGTACCCCGATCTCACTACCTCGTGTACCTGGTCTTTTTCCATCAGAGCCTCCATTAGTTGAATGATGCAACCAATTAGTTGAGGTTGTCAACTAATATTGTCAAGGCTCGTGTCGTCCTTTTCTCGAGGGAGGCCGCGAAGGAATCGCAGGAGGGCCTCCGTGAATAGGGGCTCCTGCTCTCTATGAGGCCAGTGGCCCGCGTCCGGGATGACGAGGAGCTCCGCCCCTCCTTCGAACAGGCGTTGAGACTTTTTGTAGGGCCCGAGATGACCGCCGAAGTCCCTTCCCCCGGCAACCATGAGGCCCCGGCACCGCATCGGTCCGACCAATCGTCGATCGGTCCTCGTCGAGAACGCACGGTAGTAGTCGATGGCGGCGCGCAGAACCTCGGGGTTCGAAAACGCCTCCTTCGCGCGAGCCACTGCTGCGTCTCGCTTTGGGCCATGCCAATCGGGAGCCCAGCGTCTGTAGAGCGTCTCGATGTACCTGAAGTCGTTTCGGCGCGTGCCCGCTTCTGCCCATGGAACCTGGAAGTAGATGAAGTGCCTCGCCATGACGAACAGCCCTAGCGTTTGCAGAGCGCTCTTGGGCGCTAAGGTGCTCGGGTGCGCAATGCCGATGGGAACGATCGCGTCGACACGGCCCGGCGACAGAGCGGCAGCGCCATAGACGATGCTTGCGCCCCAGTCGTGCCCAACCAGAACGGCGGAGGCCAAACCCAGCGCGTCGAGCAACCCTATGGCATCGCCGGCGATGCTGACCGCGTCATACGCGCGGCCCGGCGTCAAGGTGTCAGGATGATAGCCACGTAGGTACGGGACGATGGTGCGGAAGCCGGCCTCATTCAGCGAGCGCGCGATGCCGGCGTACGAATGAGGGGTATCGGGAAACCCGTGTATCAACATCACCGGGCGCCCTCTGCCAGAGTCGCTGTAGCGCCAGGTTTGCGACCCGTGCGTGATGCTCTGAAACTCCAGATCTACAGACATATGGCGTTCTCCGGGCGACGAGAAAAGCGAGAGCCTCCATAACCCCGAAATGTTGTCTAGACCAGAGTAGGGCGATACGGTGATCCGATATCCGAGGAATGGCGCGCGGCGGCGTGCCAATCAGGGCGAGGTAGATTCACGATGCAGTCGACGTTCCTCGAATTCCTTCAGGACCGCGTGGCGCTGAAAAACGTGGTTTCGACTCTGGTCCTGTTTGCGACCGTATTGAGCCTTCGGCACGTCAGCCTTCGTTTCGTTCGCCGCAAGCTTCCGGGCACGGACAAGACGCAGCTCCGATGGGCTTCGCAGATCCGGGGCTTGAGTTATGTGATCTTGCTGTTCGGCCTCTTCATCATCTGGGCCGCCGAGCTTCAAGCTCTCGCCGTGTCCTTCGTGGTCCTCGCCATGGCGATCGTTTGGGCTACGAAGGAATCGCTAGCCTGCATTCAAGGTGCAGTCTATCGCATCAGCTCGAATGCCTTCGAAATCGGGGATCGGATCAACATCGGAGGAATTCGCGGCGACGTCATCGACCCCGGGCTCTTGGGCACGCTGGTGCTCGAAGTGGGGCAGGGGCACCAGCGAACCGGGCGCATGATCAGCATTCCAAACAGCCTGTTCATGAGCGAGCCTGTTCTCAACGAGAGCCTCGCGGGGGAGTACATGCTGCATCTGATGACGATTCCGGTCGATCGGAACAGTGACCTGGCTGCCATCGAGCACCAGGCGCTGACAGCGGCCCAGGAAGCATGCGCGGAGTTTCTCGAGGACGTCCGTCGACCCATCGCGTCGCGCTATCGGCGGCATGGATTGACTCCGCCAATCGTCGATCCACGAATCACGTACCAAGTCGTGGACAAGAGCACGGTGAACATTTTGCTCCGTCTTCCCACGCCGGTCCGGCTGGAGCGCGAGGTCGAGCAGCGTGTGCTCAGGGCCGTGTTGAACGTCCCGAAGGGTCGCGATACCTTGCCACCGCCTGTCCTGTAACCTGACGCCTGCGACCCGAAGCCCAAGCCCAGATGCCCTCATCTTCAGCCACCCTGGAATCCCGAATCGCGCGCCTCGAAGCCATCGAGGCGATCAAAGCCCTCAAGGCCCGCTACTGGCACTGCTGCGACCGCAAGGACGTCGAAGGAGTGCGCGACTGCTTTCTCGATGGACCCGTAGAAATTCACTACGACGGTCCGGTCGGCCTGGTCCATCATCGAGACGGGCTCTATCAGGTATTCAAAGACATCGGCTGCCAGACCCAGGTAGTGGAGATGCACCACGGCGGGCCTCCGAACATCACGGTCCACGGCCCTGATGATGCGAGCGCGAGCTGGGGACTGGTCTATCACTTGATGAACACCGAGCTCCAGACGGTGAGCGTCGTCGGCGGCT
>JBAVOF010000224.1:0-10785 GCA_049691835.1 Polyangiales bacterium | reverse complement strand
GAGGTAGTGGTTTGGATTGAGCAGCCCCCAACTACTGGTGACGATGCCGTGTCGATCGAAATCCGTGTCGTTTCCGAAGGCGATGTCGTACTGGTTCCGGAGGTTGACCAGGCGTGCCATCGCATATGGCGAGGAGCAGTCCATTCGGATCTTTCCATCGCGATCGAGGGGCATGAACGAAAACGTCGGGTCGATGACCTGATTGACGATTTCGAGTCTGATCTGGTAGCGCTCCGCGATTCGGGGCCAGTACTCGATCCCGGCTCCGCCCATCGGATCGACTCCGATTCGCAAGTCCGCGTTCGAAATCGCTCGCATGTCGAGGACGGTTTCGAGCCCCTCGACGTACGGGGTGATGAAATCGTGGATCTGAGTCGATTCGGCGCTGACCGCAGCCTCGTAGGCCATCCGCCGGACGCCCCTCAGACCGGCTGCCAAGAGCTGGTTGGCGCGACCCTCAATCCAAGACGTTACTTCGGTGTCGGCAGGCCCGCCATGCGGGGGATTGTATTTGAAGCCTCCATCTTCGGGCGGGTTGTGGGAGGGCGTGACGACGATCCCGTCCGCGTCGTTCGCGTTGTTTCGGTTGTGCTCGAGAATGGCAAACGAGACGGCGGGGGTCGGGGTGAAATGTCCGTCCGGCGCAATGCAGGTCACGACGCCATTCGCGCCAAGAACTTCGAGCGCCGTCCTCGCGGCAGGACCAGACAACGCGTGTGTATCCACGCCGATGTAGAGCGGTCCGTCTATCCCTTCGGCAATTCGGTAGTCACAAATTGCCTGGGTCGTTGCAAGGATGTGTTCCTCGTTGAAGCTGAGGCGAAGGGATGACCCACGGTGACCAGACGTGCCGAAGCTCACGCGGTGACTCGGCTCGGTGGGATCCGGCCTACCCTCGTAATACGCGGCGATCAGCTTGGCAACATCGACGAGAACGCCAGAGGGCGCCGGTTGGCCAGCAAGTGGGTGCACGTTCATTGCCGGACTTGTAGCAGCCAGGCGCTCGTGAGCTAGTTGCCGCCGCCCATCTGCTCGGCCAGGTAGCGCTCCGCGCCGATCGTCTCGACGAGGTGGAGCTGCGCTTCGAGCCAGTCAATTCCCTCTTCCTCGTCCTGAAGAATGGACTCGAGAAGCTCGCGTGTTCCATTGTCGCCCTTGTCGCGACATATGGCGATTCCGCCGTTGAGCCGCTTGACGGCATCGTATTCCACGTCGAGGTCGAGCCGGTGTTGCTCCACTGCATCCTCGCCGACCTTCACGGGGAAATAGCGCTGCATGTTGGGCACGCCATCGAGGAACAGAATGCGGCCGATGACCGCGTCGGCGTGCTTCATCTCCTCGACCGACTCCGCGTGTTTTTTCGCCGCAAGCTTGTGGAAGCCCCAGTCCTCACACATTTTCGAGTGAATGAAGTACTGGTTGATGGCAGTGAGCTCGGAGGTGAGGACCTCGTTCAGCAGCTTGATGACCTCGTCGTGACCCTTCATGAATCTTCCTTCACGCGAGCATAGGGACCGCCCGCGCTCCTGGCAATGCAGGGCGGGTGAACTTGAAAAGCGTTATCAGATCGAGCGTTAGCCCTGCGTGCCGGTTGCGTCGACCGCGTTTCGCGCACCGTTGTGCAGCTCGATGAGCCGATCGATCACCGGTCTGCAACTCCCGCAAGAACCGCCCGCACCGCAGGCTTCGCGCACGTCATTCCCGCTTCGCGCCCCTTCACTGACGCATCGAGCGATGGTATGGTCGTTGACCGCGTGGCAATGGCACACGAGCATGCTTTCTTTATAGCTGCTGGAAGTTGCAAATCAAATTCAATAGACGCCTGCCGAAAAAGCCCAATGATTCCGAGGATACAGCCTACTCGGCGGCGTTTGAGGCCGTTGCAACGCGCTCCGGACCCCGAGCTTGGCCACCTTCGGCCGGGGTTGGCTGCAGTGGGGACAAGCCGGCGTCGCGGAGCAGCGCGAGGTCCGAGTCGTGATCGGGGTTCCCCGTGGTGAGGAGCTTGTCGCCGAAGAAGATGCTGTTCGCGCCACCCATGAAGCACAGGAGTTGTGCCTCACGGCTCAACGAAGCGCGGCCCGCCGAAAGCCGCACACGAGCGCCGGGCATCATGATGCGCGCCGTGGCACAGATGCGCACGAGCTCGAGCGAATCGACTGGCTTCTGGCCGCTCAACGGAGTGCCCGGTACAGGCACCAGGGCGTTGACGGGCACGCTCTCGGGTTGCGGAGAAAGGTTGGCGAGCGTCACGAGCATGGCGACGCGGTCGTCGATACTCTCACCCATACCGATGATGCCGCCGGCACAAACCGAAATTCCGGCCGCTGCTACGCGCGCGATCGTGTCGAGACGCTCTTGGTATGTGCGAGTCGTGATTATTTCACCGTAGTATTCCTCGGAGGTATCGAGGTTGTGGTTGTACGCGGTGAGGCCTGCGTCCTTCAAGTCCTGCGTCTGCTCGTCGTCCAGCATCCCCAACGTGGCGCAGGCTTCGAGACCAAGCGCCCGAACCCCACTGACCATTTCGAGCACCTGTTGAAACTGCCGGCTTCCCTTTTTCGGGCTTCGCCATGCCGCACCCATGCAGAACCGGCTAGCGCCAGCTTCTTTGGCCTGTCTGGCCTTGTCGAGCACATCATCGACATCCATCAGAGCCTCGGCCTGCAGGCCGGTGTCGTACTTCGAGCTCTGCGGACAGTACGCGCAGTCTTCTTGGCAGGCGCCGGTCTTGATCGACAGAAGCGAGCAGAGTTGTACCGCGTCGCGCGGTTGCGAGCGGCGGTGCACCTCCTGAGCCCGAAACAACAGCTCGGTCAGCGGCAGGTCGTGAACGGCACGGGCCTCCGCCTTGGTCCAGTCACAGCGGACGTCGGTCATCTGGTCGGTCTTAGCAGAGTGACTTGAATACGCTAGATTGCCCGCGTAGGGTCCGGGCACCTTGACCGAGGGCATCGATTCATCTCTGGCCCCAGTTGCGGCCATTGTACCCGTGGAAGACGACCGTTCTCCTTACTTCGCCGCGGTCCCCCCGCTCGCATGGATGGCCGGAGTCGCTACCCTGGCGGACCTCGTCACCAATCGGGTCTTGATTCCACTGGGGGTCTCCTGGTCGGGGACGGTGCTCGGCGGGCCCGATAGCTGGGGCGCCTTCGTACGCAATCTGAGCGTCGTCAGCTCGCTGGTCGCTTTGTCGTTTTGTCTCGCATCGCTCTCGTCCCGAAAGAGCTCACTTCCCTTCTCGGCGCGCATCGGCGTTGCGGGCTTCGGCTGGGTCCTGGTTTCGATCGTTGCCTCGATGACGGTCCTGCCCCTCGGGCAGGCGAGCTGGAGCTTGGTGCTCGTCGTGGCTGGGCTTGCGCACTCGTCGATCCTCTTACTCGTCCTGGCCGGCCTTCACGGGCGCTCCACTCGCCCGATCTCGACGGCGCTCGCGTTGACGCTCATTGCGGCGTTGAGCGGGATCCTGTCGATGACCGTGAGCCAGGTCGGAGGGCGCGCGTTCTGGGAGCACACCGAGCGACTCTCGAACGCTTTCCGATGGTCTGGCGAGCTCGCCTATCTGGCGGTCCCCTTCGCTCTGGCCCTCGCAGTCAGAATCTCACCCCGAGAAGCACGCGGCAAGCTGGTCGTAGCCGCCGTGGGGCTGACCGCCACTACCGTCGCAACAGCAATCGCATTGTGGGAGCGCTTGGCCAGTAGTGACCTGCCGGACCTTCTGTACTCTGCCTTTCGGCTCGACTTCTTGCCGCAGGACGATTGCATCTTTTACGCAATCCCACTCAGCATTGGATGGTCCGTCACGGTCGCAGCGATACTTTCGAGAGACAAAGTGGATCGACAATTGGGCGTGGCGCTGCTGTTGCTCTTAAGCGCCGGCTACGCGCCACGGAGCCCGAGCACCCTGATCACGACGGTCCTCAGCGCGGCGTTACTCGCCCGCGTGGCCGTCGAGCTCACGCAGCGGCGCCGACGTCACTGAGCTAGGCGATGGGATCGGTGCGTTGGTCGGTCAACGCTTCGGCCGGTCAGGTGCGCCTTGAGCTGCGTCGTCGTGCAGGCGGTCTCTTCGGAGATCGGCGGTTGTGGAAGCTCCCCCTTGGCGATGGCCTCGAGACGCTGACGGCCTGGTGGCGTGGCGATACCGATTGGAATGCCGCCAGCGTGCCCTCGTCCAAAACGCGAAAACGCGGGTAAGTCGCGCTCCGCGGAAATCGGCGCTACCCGAGCTTCGCCACGGCATCTTCGATCCGGCTGAGGCCCTCGCGGATCATCTCGTTCGATGCTGCGTACGAAATGCGCAGGAATCCCGGGCCGCCAAATGCCGTACCAGGAACGACGGCGCATCGCGCTTTCTCCAAGAGGTACCCTGCGACGTCGAGGTCGGTTTCGAGCCTCTTGCCACCGTCCCGCTTGCCGATGAGCCCCCTCACGTTTGCAAACGCGTAGAACGCGCCCTCGGGCAATCGGCAGCTGATCCCATCGATCGCGTTCAGCCCATCGACGATGAGGTCACGGCGAATCTCGAACGCTTGGCGCATCTGTTCCATCGGGCCCCAAGGACCGCGAAGTGCAGCAATCGCCGCGAACTGGGCAACCGCAGTCGGGTTTGTCGTCGCTTGACCTTGAATCGTGTCACAGGCCTTCGCCACGTACTCGGGCGCGAGCATCCAGCCGATGCGCCAGCCAGTCATCGCAAAGGTCTTGCTGACGCCGTCGACGATGATGATGCGATCCCTCAAATGGGGCGCGACCTCGACGATCGACTTCTGATCGAATCCGCCATATACGAGCTCGCCGTAGATCTCGTCGACGACAATCCAGAACTCGTGCTCTGCAGCTACCTCGGCCAATTCGCGGAGCTGCTCAGCCGTGTATGCCGCGCCGGTTGGGTTGGAGGGCGAGCACAGGACGAGCGCCTTGGTCTTCGCAGTGATCGCAGCGCGTAGAGCCTCCGGCGTCATGCGGAATCCCTCGTCCTCCGAGGTCTCGACGATGACCGGGTTCGCGCCGACGAGAAGAACCTGCTCCGGATAGCTCACCCAGTAGGGGGCGGGGATCAGAATTTCGTCGCCTTCGTCGTAGAGCGCCAAAGCCAAATTGAAGAGCGTATGCTTCGCGCCAACCGACACGACGACTTCGGACGGCTGGTACGTGACTCCAGCGCGACGCTTGGCGGACGCCTCACAGATGGCCCTGCGTAGATCGAGGAGCCCGCGCGACTCGGTGTACCGGGTAGCCCCTGCATCGACGGCTGCCTTGGCGGCCTCGCAGATGTGCGCCGGCGTATCGAAATCCGGCTCGCCTACGCTGAAGGAAAGCACATCGATGCCTTGGGCCTTCAGCTCACGCGCTCGTTGGGCCACCGCAACGGTGGCGGACGGTTTGACGGTGCCGAGCCGCCGCGCGACGGGGATTCTCTGACTCATGCGCCGGGCTTAACACCGAAGCGGATGGCTATCAACGCTTCGCAGCCTGCGGACTGGCCAGCGCCCTGAGATCGCGCTCCAAGTCGCCGATGCCGTCGTTGTTAGCACGGTAGTACCCTCGCACCCGGGCCTCGTCGTCGACCAGCACGAAGGAGTTGGAGTGCATGATGTCCTCGGCGCCCGCGGCTTTGCTGTCCTCGTCGCCAAGCCCTACTCGAAATCCGTCGACGACCAGGTGCCGAATCGTCGCCTCGTCCCCGGTCACGAAACGCCAGTTGTTCTCATCCAGCTCGTTCTTGACCATGTAGGCCTTGATGACCTCGGGCGTGTCGTTGGTAGGATCGACGCTGACGGAAACCAATTGGAGGATTGGGACGTCCGAAAGGCGGGACTGAAGGCCCTTCATGTGTGCGGTCAGCCTGGGACAGGTGGAGCGGCAGTGGGTGAAGACGAACGCGCAAACCGAGAGCTTTCCCTCCATCGATGCGCGACTGAACGCTTGCTGGTTCTGATCGGTGACAGAGAACTCGGGAAGGCGAGCGAGGACCGGGACGTCGTCGGGGCTCTTCTTGGAGCAGCCGGAGGCAAGCGAACCGACCAAGATGAGAAGCGCCAGACCTACGGTCCTACAACGCATCGATGATCAGCGCCGCGAATAGGGCCGTCAGGTAGAACAAGGAGGCGACGAAGAATTTCCTCGCCCAGAGCTGGGAGTCCTCCGCCGCGAACCCCCGGAGGGCCATCCAGAAGAAATAGCCGCCGAGGACGACCGCCGCCGCGAGATAGATGGTGCCCGCTAGCCCGTAAGGCACGAGCAGGAGCGAAACCGCCCAAAGCGCGGCGGTGTAGACGGCAGATTGGATTTTCGCGGATCGAAGCCCTCGAACCGATGGCAATACCTTGAGGCCCGCACTCTCGTATTCCTCTTGGCGAAAGATCGAAATCGCAATGAAGTGGGGAATCTGCCAGAAAAACAGAACGCCGAAGAGGAGCAAACCGGGTAACTGGATGCTGCCCGTCACGGCGGTCCAACCCATCAGCGGCGGCAAGGCGCCGGGGAGCGCTCCGACGAAGAGCGCGGCCGGCGTGTGCTGCTTCATGGGCGTGTAGATCGCGACGTAGCTCAACAGGGCCACCAATCCCAGCGTGCCCGTGATCGGATTGACCGCAAGCGAGAGGGCCGGCACGGCGAAGAGCCCCATGAGAACGCCGAGCGCCAGCGCCCAGGAGGGCTCGAGGCGGCGATCGGGAAGAGGTCGGTTGGCCGTGCGCGCCATCAGACGATCGCTATCCCGCTCTAGGTAACAGTTGAGCGTATTGGCAGCCCCGACGACCATCCCGGTCGTGAGCAACATGACGGCCATCGAGGTGACCCCGAGCGAACCTGGGGCAAGCCACATCCCGCCAGCAGCGGTCACCAGCACCATGAGCGTGATGCGCGGCTTGGTCAGCGCGATCATGTCGCGCACGGTCAGCATCGTGGTGGCTGGTCGAATCGCTACGTTCATGGTGGTCTCAGGTGGAAGCGGGCGCGCACTCTGACGCTCGGGTCCAAAACCGTCAAGGTCTCCGGCAGCGGGCTTAGGGGCAAGCTCCGGCGGCGTCAAGACCGCGGGCCAAAGGCCACCAGAAGCGCGATCACAGCGGCGAGGGCGAGCAGAACGCTCACGCCCAGCATCAGCCATGGGGCTTTCCGGGGTTGGACGCCGCGGAGCGGCTCGATCGGTTGGACCGGCGCGAGCGAGGGGGCTGGGGGAACGGGCGTTGGCAGGCTGGTCGGGCCGCCGTCCCCGGCTTCGGCTTGGAGCACGGTCTCGAGCGCGCAGGCAAACTCGGCCGCAGACGCAAATCGATCCTCGGGCTTCTTGGCCAGCGCCTTCATGACCACCTCCTCGAGACCAGGTGGGAACGTCGTGCCCGGCCGCCGCTCCGACAGTGGTATCGGCGTCGCGTTGACGTGCAGTTGGATATATTCGATCGGTTGCTTCGCATCGAAAGGCAGCTTTCCCGTCAGCAGCTCGTAAAGAATGATGCCCAGCGAATAGATGTCCGAACGAGCGTCCAAAGTCTTCCCATGCGCCTGTTCGGGGCTCATGAACTCGGGGGTTCCGAAGACCATTCCTTGTTGTGTGAGCACCATCGAGCCCGGCCTCATCTGCCGCTCGGTGACTTTGGCAAGACCGAAGTCGAGCACCTTTGGGAAGTCGCGGATGCCGCCCTGGGTGGTGATGAAGACGTTCTCCGGCTTCAGGTCGCGGTGCACGATGCCTGCTTGATGCGCCTCTTCCAAGGCGCTGCACACTTGCGTCATGATGCGCATAGCGCGTCTCGGCTTCATCGCACCCTCGGCTCGAACGATCTGGGCGAGGTTCTGACCGACGAGATGCTCCATCACGAAATAGCAAGCACCATCGTCGAGCTGACCGTAGAGAAACACCCGCGCCGTGTTCGGATGAGAAAGCTGACTCATGGCCCGTGCTTCGCGGCGAAAACGGGAGACCAGGTCACTTCGCGATAGATAGCGTGAATGGAGGATCTTGATCGCCACGTAGCGATTCATGTCGGGCTGCTCGGCCTTGTACACCGCTCCCATGCCGCCCTTGCCGATCTTCTCGACGATGCGAAACTGCCCAGCTACCTCTTTGCCGAGATACGGATCGCTCACGGCACCAGACTAGCACCGGAGATGGGTGACGGTGAGGAAAGTGCCAGTAGTACCAAGACAATCCAAGTCGCATCGGCAACAAAGAGGTGCGCAAGCTGCACCCAGACCGGCGCTAGCAGAGCCACGTTGATTAGCCCCACTGCTATTTGGATCAGCACCAGCGCGCCAAGGGTTAACGCCAGCTTCGCAACCAGTCCCCCGGGCTCACGTCGATGAAGAACGGCAGCAAGCCAAACCAAATACCCGGAGCCCAGCACGGCGATCACCGGATGCCACAGCCGAAGCCGCAAGAAGAGATGCGAGGATGGGGAGAAATCGTCGCGAAGGCCGTCCACGAGGCTCGAAGCCGGAAACAGCGTGTCGCCGAGCGCCGCCACGGCGCCGCTGACCCCGACGAGCAGGACGACCACGGCCGCTCCACCAAACAGCCACCTC
Organism: Polyangiales bacterium; assembly: GCA_049691835.1. Taxonomy (GTDB): domain Bacteria; phylum Myxococcota_A; class Polyangia; order Polyangiales; family Houyiibacteriaceae; genus SG8-38. The sequence continues at coordinate 2,256 of JBAVOF010000224.1, read as the reverse complement.
GACGGGGCGTCGCGGGGCGCGCGCACGGAGCCTCCGCGTTGAGCGCTCAACGCCATCCAGGTGAGGGACGCCAGCAACAGGAACGTATTGATGAGGTGAGCGGACATCCAGGCCGCACGCGCAGTGGAAGGATTGTCGGCGACCATACGAAAGAGAACGAGCCCGGCGCCAACCAACGCTTCCGTCGTCATGAAGAACAAGCTCCACCCCGCGGCGGTCCGAGTCGTGTGCCCGCGCGAGAATCGCCGGAGGGCGACGATCCACATGGCCAGCGTCCATAGCCAGCACAGCCCGGAGGTCGCGCGGTGAGTGAGCTCCACCATCGTCTTCATCGACGGCTCTATTGGCACCGCGACCCCGTTGCACAAAGGCCAGTGCTCGCCGCATCCGTCGCCGGACAGGCTCGCTCGCACGTACGCGCCCCAGAGCACGACCGCTACGGTGTATGCGAGCAGCGCCGATGCGGCCGCGGCGAACCGATTGGGAAATCGCACCGCGCAACGATGGAGTCGAACCTAAGTCGCGTCAACGATCGTGAACTGCAACGCGTGCTTCTCCCCGTTACGTTGATAGTCGACGACTAGGTCGGAGGCGGTTCGCAGGTTTTCCCAGACCGCTGCGGCTTGCTCCGGTCGCTCGATGGGTTTTCCATTGATCCGTGTCACGGTGTCCCCAGGACGAAGATCGAGCGATGCGAATGTCGGGTCTCCTGGGAAGAGGCTGACGATACGAAAGCCCACGAACGCGCCTTTGTGGAAATCCGGCTCGGTTTCGACGTTTTGCAAGAAGCGACCCAAACCTTCGTCTAGCACGGGGACCAGCTCATGGCGCGAGATGACGCCGGTCGAAACTCGTGGGTACGACTGCTCGAGACGGCTCTCGGGCTTCTGGTCGCCGGTGGAGGGGGCCCCTTCCATCGGCTCGTGCGTCTGTTCCCACTGATCGTCGCGCTCGGAGGGTCTGGTAGGATCGTCCCAGGTTTCGTCGCCAGTTGAGGTTTCCCACGTGGAGTCGTCCATCACTTCGTCCCGCAGCTTGCTCTCGTTGCACGCGGCCAAGCTCGCGATCCAGCATGCGATCAACAACACAGTCAGATAGTGGCTCATACTGATTCTCCTCGGAGCTTCATGACCTCGAACCAGATGGCCTCGGCCACGTCTTCGATCCCACGGTTCGCATCGATGTGTCGAATTGTATCATCTGGAAATAGCTGGTCGATTTTCGTGTAGAACCTCGCAATCTCAGCCTGCATTTCATCGACTTCGTACAGCTCCGGGCCTCCGGACCGCATTCCCCGACGGCGTGCAGCCACTTGGGGGTCGACGTCGAGCACCAACGTGAGGTCGGGACGCTTCGCTCGCCGATTGAGCTCACGCACCCAATGGGTGACATCGTCACCACCACCGCCACCAACCGTCTGATAGGCGACCGAGGAGTGGTCGTAGCGGTCGCAGATGACGGTGACGCCATCGATGAGGTTGGGGACGACCTCGGCTTGAAGGTGGTCGAGGCGGTCTGATGCGAACAAGGTGGCCATCGTCGCCCAACTTGGGGGGCGGGCGCCATGGCGACCTGGGACCACTACTCTGCCAGTCAGAATTTGCCGAATGAGCACGCCGATGGGTCCGTCGCTGGGCTCACGTGTCCTGTGGGCGGGCAACCCGTTGCTGACGAGACGCTCGGCGAGAATCGAACATTGTGTCGTCGTGCCCGATCCGTCGATGCCTTCGAGGACGATGAAGTGACCCTCGATCACGGGTTCTCCTTGGATCCGCCGAACTTGAATGTTGCGCCGAACTGTCCATAGATCAACGAATCCGGGTGTCCGCCCCCGAATACGTCTCCGAGAATCCGACGACGGTCCCCGCCGACGATGCCTTCAACTTCGAGCCAGACGTTCCACTTGCGCGTCACGACGATCTCCAGCGAGCCCCCAAGTCGAGCGCGCACCAAGTTTTGCCGAGAGTTTGTCACGAACTCCGCGCTGTTGCTACCGGCGAAATCCCAGCGATCGCTATTGAAGTCACCGGCGATCCAGATCGAAAACGCCCCGCGGGGTGGGAAATGTAAACTGACGATCGCATCGAGACTCATGAAGAAGTTGTTCGTAGGATGACTGACTCCGGACATGTCGCTTTGAGCCGGGCCGACGCCACCGCCGAGCTGCAGGTCTCCGCCGACGGAGAAGTTTCGGGATAACCTCCAGCCCGCCTTGGTGCTAACGGCGAAGTCGGTCAGTCGCCCGAACGTTTCGAC
>JBAVOF010000223.1:0-1575 GCA_049691835.1 Polyangiales bacterium | reverse complement strand
GCCTAATTCTCGCCCTCACTATCTCCATCGTGGCTCTCAGCCGGGTATCGGGCGTGCTCGTGATGCCGGTGGCCTTGTTCGCGGTCGTCGCTGGGACATGGTGGAACGTCGAGGGCTCCCCGCGTCGAAGAGCGCTCCTTGCCACGGCAATTCCGATGACGCTGATAGCCTGGGTCGCAGCCACATCCGGTTGGTTCTACTGGGGGAACCTCTCGGCCTCGGGGGACCTCACCGGCCAGGCCGAGCTGCTCCAGCAGGTGCGAAATCACGCGGTTCGATCGCCGTTCGCGGTCATGTTCGATCCAAGCAAATGGTTGGAGATTCACGATGAGACTTGGGGCCGCCTCGCGGGGTCGATCTTCATCCGAGGAAGCCTGGAAGACCTCGCGAGCGCTCTCACGATCGTTTCACTCCTGGGCGCTGCCATCGCGCTCTGGCAAGTGCGCTTCTGGGAACGGATGCGCGATTGGCGCTCGCCGAGGTTCTTTGCGTGGTTGGTCGTTGCGGGGGTATTTGCAAGCGTCTTCCTTCCCACCCTCGTCTATCATGCGCGCGGAGGCGGACTGCATCAGCGGTACACGTTTGGAGCCCTCTATGTCATCAGCCTGGCGCTCGCCATGGGTTTCACCTGGACCGGGCGCCGAATCGCTCCTGTTCTCGGCTATTCGGCCACGTTTCTAATCGCCTACTCCGTGAACGTGACGTACGCGGCCATCCTCGCGGGGAAGGTCCGAACCTTTCCCATCGAGCAGGCGCTTGCTGCCTCCATCAAGCACGCGGCGCCGATGACCGCCATGCTCGTCGTGGGGCTCATGGTCGGCTTCGTCGTCATCGTCTACGCACTTGCCACCCTACACCGACCACTGCGCTGGGGGGGCAACACCGGCGAGCCGCGTTAGCGCGCTTGCTTCCGACTCGAACCTCGTGTCAAGTAGATCGCAGATGGTGATGAACTTCGATCGGGTCCCCGTCGCATGAACCGCAGCGAGCAAACCGCGGCCGAGCAGCTTTCGATCGTGATCCCCGCTTATAACGAGGAAGGAGGCATCGGCCGAACGCTCGAAGGGCTTCGAGCCGCATTTCAATCGTCGGAGATCATCGTCGTCGACGACGGCAGCACGGACGGTACGCTCGAAAAGGCCGTCGCTGTTCCGGGTGTGCGGGTGCTGAAGCACAGGTTCAATCGTGGCTACGGAGGTGCGTTGAAGACCGGGATGAGGGCCGCCTCGCGTCCGTACGTGGCATGGTTCGATGCCGACAACGAGCATCGCGTCGAGGATCTCGAACGCATGGTCGAGAGAATCCAGAGCGAATCGCTCGCCGCCGTCATAGGCCGGAGACCGAAAGCCGGGCCCTCGGTCGTCCGCAACTATGGAAAATGGGCGATCCGCATGCTGGCCCGAACGCTGGGCGTCCGCCTGGGCAAGGACCTCAATTGCGGCCTTCGCGTGTTTCGCAGGTCGGTCATCCTCCGCTACCTTTCGCTTCTTCCCGATTCGTTCAGTGCAAGCATGACGAGCACGATGGTCCTGATCGAAGAGGGGTACCCGTTCGCATTCGAGGAGATCGACGTCG
>JBAVOF010000222.1:0-13126 GCA_049691835.1 Polyangiales bacterium | reverse complement strand
GAATGAGGTACCGGTATCCCTCGGCTCGTTCGCGCGCGCCATGAGCCCCCGTCGGCCCAACGAGCTTGTCACCGAGCTTCTTCAGCTCGTCGGCAAAACGGTTCCAAGCGCTCTGACTGCGCGGCGTCTCGATTTCGGACATCCTGAGGTGTGTCAGCTTGCCGGCTTCTCGTAAAGACGACGGGCGTTGGAAAAGGCTAGCGAAGCGGCTGGAATGTGCTCATCTTCTGGACGAGGTGGGCGCGGGTTCGGGCCCCCATTTTTTTCATTGCGCTGCGCAGGAGCAGCGACACCCGGGACGTCGAGAGACCCAGTCGATAGGCGATCATCTTGTTCGTGTGCCCCAGCACGGCCTGTGCCACGATCTGGCTCTCTCGCTCGGAGAGTCCGCGCGGGTTGACGGTCTCGGGTGAATTCGGAATCGCCAAGACGAAGCGTCTCTGGTCCGAGTCGAACCAATCGACGATCGACCAGCGTCCCTGAACCAACGCCTTCCAGATCTCCAGTGCCTTTTCGGGATCTGTATCGCGCATCACGCCCCTGGCTCGATCGACCGCGAGCGCGGCCTCTCGAAGCGTATCCGTTGCGGCGCGCTCGCGGGCCCGACCCGTCGCATCGGCGAGCCGGAAGTTCTTGGCGTCGAAGATCGCTTCGGCGTCGTGTGGCAGGTCCGTGCTCAGATCGTCCTCAACATCGACCGCACGCAGCCCTTGCCGCAGACGATGGCCGGTTTCCACGTGCGCCGCCAGCATCTGCCAACGCCCTGCGTCCTGACGCGAGAGCGTGGTGAGCTCCGCGAGCGGGGCGACGATTGCCACACCGGCGCCGCGTGGGTCTACCGCAGTGAGGAAAAGGACGTCCTTGCAGTAGTCGACGTGGGAGACGTAGTGTGCGAGCTCTTCGGGGTTGTCCTTACTGACTACCGAGCCCGTGCTTGCGCAGCCCGGGCGCAGCTGTCGCCGAAGGACATCGGGATCGGTCGTAGACAAAGCGCGGAGGTGCCGCTCGGCAAAGTCCTGCGGCCCTGAAGCGACATGAACGCGCAGCAGGTCAACGTGGTCCGCATCCGGAGGGCGCCCGTAATGATAACCGGCGACGCCTAGCCCCTGGTCGAGGACTGGCAGTCCACGTTCGAGGATCGTGGGAAGCCATTCGTCGTCACCCAGCTCGAGGTCGTAGGCCGCCTCGGTGAAGTCGATGATCGCGGAGCCGATCGGATCCATTGGATTTTCCCGCCCTGCCTGCAGCCACCCGTATCGCCACCATACGATACGAACACACAAGAACCCACAGGCACTTGGCAGGGTCACTCATCGGCTGCGCCAGCGCCATACGTAATTGTTTACCGCGAGCCAGCCCGCATCGCAGGAAATATACAGCTAGAGCGCTATTCGTGCTCCTCATCGGAGTCCGCTATAAACAGAGCGCGCCGCGCACCGGTCCGCAACAACCAGAAGATGAACGATCATCCGCACCGCGTCTGCATCATCGGAGCCGGCATCTCCGGGATCGCCGGCGGCAAGTTCCTCAGGGAAAAGCGCATCCCGTACGACTGCTTCGAGGCTTCGCCAACGCTCGGAGGGAACTGGGTGTTCAAGAACCCCAACGGAATGTCGTCTGCGTATCGGTCGCTTCACATCGACACTTCGAAGAAGAAGCTCGAGTTTCCCGACTTCCCAATGCCGGCGCATTACCCCGCCTTTTGCCATCACACGCAGATCCATCAGTACTTCGAGGACCTGGTCGATCACTTTGGTCTGAGAGATGCGATTCGTTTCGAGACGCCGGTTCGTGCTGTGCAGCGCTTGGACGATGAAACCTGGCGCGTCGGGATCGATGGCGAAGCGCGGCACTATGCTCACCTGATAGTGGCGACGGGGCATCACTGGGACCCCAAGTGGCCCGAGTTCCCTGGGCGCTTCGATGGGCCGGTCATCCACTCTCACCAGTACATCGATCCGTTCGACCCGATCGAGCTGAAAGGTAAGCGCGTGCTGGTCGTCGGCATCGGCAACAGCGCGGTCGATATTGCCTCGGAGCTCAGCAATCGCGGGCTTGCCGATCGTCTGGTCCTGTCGACGCGGCGCGGCGCGCACGTGGTGCCGAAGTACATGTTCGGGAGGCCCATCGACCAGATCGTCCAGACGAATCCCTACGTCCCTTTGGCCCTGCAGCGCAAAGCCGCGGCGCTGCTCATCCGCTTGCTGGTAGGCCGTGTCGAAGACTACGGCATGCCGACTCCCGATCACGAGCTGCTCACCGCGCATCCCACAGTTTCCAGCGACCTACTGCAACGGGTGGGCAACGGGGATATCACCGTGAGACCCAACGTCGCCGAGCTGCAACGCGATCGGGTGAGGTTCACCGACGGCTCGGTCGAGGCGATCGACGCGATCATCTACGCCACCGGTTACAAGATCACATTCCCGTTTTTCGAACCAGGTTTCCTTTCGGCGCCCGACAACGTCTTGCCGCTGTTCAAGCGCATCTTCGTGCCCGGCATCGACAACCTCATGTTCATGGGCTTCGCTCAGGCGATCCCGAGCATCATCGGTTTCGTTCAGGATCAGGCGAAGTGGGTGGCATCCTATCTGGCAGGCGAATATGCCTTGCCAACGCCCGAGGAAATGAGAGCCACGATAAAGCGTGACGAGGCCCGCATGATGTCGCACTACGTCTCATCGAGCCGTCACACCATGCAGGTCGACCACGTGCTCTACGCGCGGGATCTGCGAAAGGAATGGAAGCGCGGCCGCAGGCGCGCTCGCCTGAATTAGCCGGAGGTGCCGGCGTCGGAGGCCGGACCGAGCGCGATCGTCGGCAACGGTCGGCTCGTCACTTCACGCGCGTCGTTTGTCTCGAGGCCGAGTAGCCGCAGGAGCATCGCTGCTGCTCCTGCCGGAAGGGTCTTCGCATCGACGCCCAGCGAGGCTGCAAAGCCGGAATCGTTCGTGGTGGCTCGCGCGAGCTCGACCTGCGCATCGATGGCGCTCAGCACGACGCCGCGAACGGCCAAGATGGTCGCCGGCAGATCGAGGGCCTCGAAGCGACCTGCCCGGATGCCGTGCTTGACATCGCGGAGCAAGCGCGGTCCGAGACCACGTTCCAGCGCGCGCCCTGAAAACCCACTCCGAATGAGGAACGAGCCCCAGACGGGTTCATCATGCGCGCGCTGCAAGGTATAGCGAACGGAGGCTGCGAGCACCTCGGCCGGATCATCGACGTGCTCGGCGATCCGATCGAGCGCGTTTCCAAAACCCTGCACGACTTCTTCGATTAGCGCGTCGTAGATCGCTTCTTTCGAGTCGAAGTAATTGTAGAACGTGCCGAACCCCACGTCGGCAGCCTCCGTGATCTCGTTGATGGCGACGCCCTCCATGCCTCGTTCCGCCATGAGGTCGAGCGAGGCGCGAAGCAGTCGCGCCCGAGTCCTACGCCGCCGGCGGGAGGCGCGCGGCTCCTCCCGTGGTTCGCCGCCTGATCCGTGCGAACCGGCGGGGGATTCGGTAGTGCTCATCGTCCAAAGCTTTAGCACGAAGTTTTATGCTTGACAAGATTATCAGAACTGATAAAAACGTCACTAATGGAGTTAGCGGCGGCCTTGAAGGGGGCATGCACATGAAAGAATTAGCGAAGAAAACCGACGTACTGCTGGTCGGGTTCGGCCCGGTTGGCGCTACGATGGCCAATCTCCTCGGCGAGTACGGGGTACGGGTCCTCGCCATCGACAAGGCGACTGAGATCTTCGCGAAGCCGCGCGCCATTTCACTCGACAACGAGGCGCTGCGGATTCTTCAACTCGCCGGGCTGCGGGAAGGCTCGTTCGACACGGTGGCGATTCCGGAGGTTCGGATGCGCTCGCCAGGCCTCGGGCTCTTCGCTCGTCTTCGAACGGCGGGTTGCGTGGACGGTCATCCCAAGCTCGTCACCTTCCATCAGCCGGACCTCGAAGCAGCGCTCCGAATTCGAACGCGTCAGCATCCGAGCGTCGTGGTGGAGCTTGGGATCGAGCTGGTGGCGCTCGACATCTGCACCGAGATGGTTCGTGCGACGCTTCGCCGGCGGGACGGTCGCACGGACTGGGTCGAAGCGCGGTACGTCGTCGGTGCCGATGGCGCCAGCTCGAAGGTTCGGCAGATGTTGGGTTTGGGTTTCGAAGGTTGCACCTATGCCGAGGACTGGCTGATCATCGACGCGAAGAATGTGCCGACGCAGATCGATCACATCGAGTTTCTGTGTGATCCACGCCGTCCGGTCCCCCACATGGTGGCGCCTGGCAATCGTCAGCGATGGGAGTTCATGCTTCAGCCTGGGGAAACGGCCGAGGAGATGGAAAGCCCGGAAAAGGTGCGTGAGCTCCTTGCGCCTTGGGGGGATCCGAACACGATGGAGGTCGAGCGCACGGCGGTATACCGCTTTCATGCCCGCACCGTCGCCCGCTTCTCGAAGGGGCGTGTCTTCTTGGCAGGCGACGCCGCCCATGTGACGCCACCGTTTGCAGGTCAGGGCCTCGTCGCCGGCCTTCGCGATGCGGCCAACCTCGCTTGGAAGCTCGCCTGGGTGATCCAAGGCCGCGCTCACCCGCGGATCCTCGACACGTACGATGAGGAGCGACGCCCCCACGCCAAGGCGATGATCCGCTTGGCCCGATTCGTGGGGCAGCTCGTGATGCCCCGAAGCCGTCTGCGGTCGATCGCAACGAACCTCGGGTTTCGCCTGGCGCGGCAGGTTCCAGCGTTGCGCGCCTGGCTCGAAGAGCTGAAGATCAAGCCGAAGAACCGCTTTGCGCGAGGGCTTTTCGTCCCCGATCGAAAGTCGATCAAGGGAAAGTCCCGCATGGTGTCGGGTGAGGTCTTTCCGCAAACTTGGGTTTCGAATCGCGCGGGGGAGGGGCGATGGAGCGATGAGGTCATCGGCTCGGGCTTTGCGCTGGTAGGCTTCGGCCTGGACCCCGAACAGCATCTCAGTTCCTCGGCGCGGGCTTGGCGTGCCGCGGCGGGAGCTTGTGTGCAGCTCTGTCACCGCGGGCAGCAGTTACATCGTGTCGACGGTGCGCACGTTTGGGAAGATGTGACCGGTACGCTCGTACCCGAACGTGCTCCCCTCGGGTGGGCGGTCGTGGTTCGCCCGGATCGCACCATCATGGCCCAGGGTCCGGTCTGCGAGGCGGACGAATTGGTTCGTGAAGCGCTTCGGATGCTGGGCGCACAGGAAGTGCACGACTCGTCGCTCGGCTTTGCGTCCCAACCCATCAGAGCATCGCAGCCGGTGAAGGAGGCGCTCCGATGACCGCCCTTCCGAGTGGAGATCCTTGCCCGATCGCGAAGGCCGTCGAGCTTGCCTATCTGAGCTTCGAATGCCCCGACCTGGCCCGAGCGGAGGCGTTCCTCGTCGATTTCGGTCTTGAGGTCGCGGACAAGTCCGCTGAATCGATGCACCTGCGCCACGCCGGTCCATCTCCGTTTTGCTGCGTCGTCGAGCGTGCCGCTGGCCCAGCGTTCGTCGGCCTGGCGTTCACGGTGGCGACGCGGGCCGAGCTCGTGGCGCTGAGCAAAGTCGAGAGTGCCTCACGCGTCGAACGCCTGTTGTCACCGGGCGGTGGTGAGCGTGTTCGCCTGACTGATCCGTCGGGATTCGTCGTGGACGCGGTCCACGGTCGTTCCGAGATCCCGCCGCTGCCCTGCCGCGAACCACTACCGATCAACACCCCGATGCATGCGAGGCGCGTGAACGCAGGGCAGCGTCCGCCCATCGCGCCGCCGGCGCTGACCAAGCTCGGCCATGCGGTTCTGGAGGTCGCGCGGTTCGAGGACACCTGCGCATGGTATGCACATCACTTCGGCTTGATCCCGAGCGACGTACAAGTCCTGCCCGACGGATCACCGGCCGTGGCGTTTCTTCGGCTCGACCGGGGTGACCTCCCGACGGACCACCACACCATCGCCGTAGCCCAGGGCTTCAAGGCAGCGTTCGGCCACTGCGCCTACGAAGTCGTCGATGCGGATGCGGTCGCCATGGGCCAGCGGTTCTTGGGTGAGCGTGGTTGGCGTCATGCTTGGGGGATGGGGCGGCACATTCTAGGCAGCCAAGTGTTCGACTACTGGAGTGATCCCTGGGGGCGCAAGCACGAGCACTACTGTGACGGGGATTTGTTCACCTCGGAGCAACCGATGGGTGTGCACGAGATCAGCCGCGAGGCGATGTCGCAATGGGGTCCACCGATGCCGCGGAGCTTCACCCGGCCCGAGCTCTCCGCAGCAAACGCGCGGGCGCTCGTCCGGGGCCTGAGAGAAAGCCCGGACGTCACACCTCGGAGACTCTATCAACTTCTGAAGGCCTTTGGTTAGGAGAGAGCCATGCCAGTTCACGTTGCGCGCTTTGAGCACGAAGACCGCATCCGATGGGGCGTCGTCCGCGGCCCCGAGATCCGCCCCATCGACGCCGAGCTCCCGACGACCGCCGACCTCGTCGAGTACGCGGCGTCGCACCACCTGTCGGACGCGTCGGGTCACACACTCCAGGTCACAGACGTCGAGATCTTGTCGCCGGTCACTCGCAATCAGCAGCTCATCTGTCAGGGCGCAAACTATCGCGTCCACATGATCGAGTCTGGGATCGATCCCGACCAAAAGAGCTTCAACATGTTCTTTCGCAAGGCCTCGAGCGCCATCGTGCCCGCAAGCGCAGACATCGTGCGGCCTTCGCACGTGACGCTGCTCGACTACGAGGTCGAGCTCGGCCTCGTAGTCAAGCGCGAAATGACTACCCCCGTTCGAGTCACCAAGGAAAATCTCCATCAGTGGATTGCGGGCGTCGTCATCGTCAACGACGTCTCAGCCCGGGACGTGCAGATCCCACAGATGCAGTTCTACAAAGGAAAGAGCTACCGCACCTTCGCACCCGTCGGACCCTATCTGTGTCTGCTCGGTGAGGGTGAGATGAGGGTTCTCGACGATCTCCGGCTCTCGCTCACGGTAAACGGCGAGATGCGCCAGTCGGCCTCGACCTCGGAGCTGGTCCACAAGCCGGCGGAGACGCTGACCGAGCTGTCTGGTCTGCAGGATCTGCATCCCGGCGACCTGATCGCTACCGGCACGCCGTCCGGCTGCGCGCTTGCCGTTCCCTCGCCGACCGTGCAGCGGGTGTCTGCGCTCCTTCCCGAGCCCCTGCGCTGGAAGCTCTTCCATCGCGCTCAGGCGAAACGTCCGCAGTACTTGAAGCCCGGTGATGTCGTCGAGTCCCGAATCACCAGCCCCGACGGCGCCGTCGACCTCGGCGTACAGCACAACCGCGTCCTCCCCGAAACCAGAGGTCAGACGCCTTTGGCTGCGCAGGTGGGGGCACCATAGGTTCCGAACCTTTGCCGAGCTGTCCGTTGATCAAACCGCGGGCGATGCGGGACATCCAGTACAGCCGGTTCGACTGGCCGGCACGGATCTCGAGCCGATCGGCGCGCAAGCGCTCGGTGGCCTCGTTCCCGTAACGACTAGCGACCCTTCGGAGCGGGTGAAGGGGGTCGAACCCTCGACTTCGACCTTGGGAAGGTCGCACTCTACCACTGAGTTACACCCGCAAATGAGAGCAAGGACTAGCCCTAGCCGCTTCCGCTAGCAAGTGGGAACGCGCTCGATCTCGGTGAACGATGTCTTTCCGGTGCTTTTTCGATACCACGCGTGTTCGCTTTGGTAGGCTTCTCTCCATGGCGCACTGGGAGCATCGGGACGAGGTCAAATGGAAGGACTTCGAGTTCAATCAGCCGTACGCAAAAGGGCTCAAGCGCCTCAAGGAGGAGGTGCTCGGCAAGACCGATTTCGATCCCGCGACCCTGTGGCAGTGGGGCACCATGCAGGCCATGGCGCTCATCGAGATGCTCAGGGAAAACGAACGGACTTTTGGGGAGGAAGGGCAGAAGGCCGCCTATCGAGCGCTCCGCAAGACCGGATACGACGTAGGGCGCCAGATACTGCAGGGCACGACGATTCCAGATGCCATGACCGATGCCGAGTTCGTGTCGTTCTACGCCACCGTGATCAATCGCATCGCCTACGCGTCGCTCGAGGACCCCAAGATCGACAGTGAGGGGCAAGCCAGCTTTCACATCTTGTGGTGCCCCCACCAAGACCACTATGAAGCGTTCGATTGCCGGGTGCAGCGGTATTTCGTCCAAGGGATGATCGACGCCGCCCAGGACCATGCGAAGCGCTTCGGCTTCGAGGTTCGGTTCGACTCCACCATCCCGGCTGGCGCGGAGACGTGCCATTTCACGATGTGGCAGGCGACTGATGAGGAGCGCGAGCAATGGGCGCTTCTCACCGAGAAACTCGAACGGAAAGCGCTTCGTGTCGTACAGGACGATTGATGCGACCGAGGGGCCGCTTCGAGTCTATCCTCGTTCTTGGATTAGTGACCTGGGGTGGGGCGGCGCCGGCATTGGCACAAGACCTGGTCCCGCCGACGGTGAAGTCGCTTCCCGGAGTTCAGGTGCCGGCGGACGTGGAAATTCCCGACTCGGGCGTCGTTCGAGTGATCGTTCGGATCGACGCGGACGGGCAGGGCGTCGTCGAGAAATGCGGCGCTGGCCGTGCCCTCTGCGATCTCGTGATTGAAGCGATCCGGCAGGCACGGTTCGAGCCTGCGAGCCGCGACGGCAATCCCGTACCGTCACAAGTGAGAGTGGACATGCGCGTTCGGCAAGCTGGGTCCGACGAATCGTCGGGTAACGCCAGCCCTGAAACGATCTTGGAGCCTGGGAATGCGGAAGCCGAAGAGGAGCTCGTGTTCTCGGAAACCGCGGAGGTGGACGCCCGGGTACAGCTGCCGATCAGGCTCGAGCTGGATGGTATTCGCAACATCCCAGGGACCCTTGGAGAGCCGTTTCGAATTCTCGAGATGATGCCTGGCACGGTGCCCCTCGCCAATGGGCAACCCTATGTCTATGTCCGCGGAGCGCCGCCGTCGGGCACGCGATACCTCTATGACGACATCCCCATCCCTTTGCTCTTTCACTCCACGCTCCTGGCCGCCACGATTCATCCGGGCTTGATCGGTGGCATCGACTTGTTCTCGGGGGCGGCTCCCGCCCGCTATGGCCGATTCAGCGGCGGCGTGATCGCGGCCAGAGCCCGCGAGATTCCGGACGACCGACCGCACGGTGAGGCCGAGCTCCGACTCATCGATGTCTCCGGCCTGCTCAACGTGCCCATGCCCAAAGAGGGTTCGATGACCTTCGCGGGTCGTTACGGATTCCCGAACCTCGTTTTCGACGCGATCGGTCTCGACGCGAAGGCCGACTACTGGGACTACCAGTATCGCGCCGGAGTGGCCATGAGCTCTCGCTCTCGCTTCGAGGTGGTCGCGTTTGGTGGGCGCGATAGCTCGGCGTTCGACGCCACGGATCCCGCGAACCGGCTTGCGTTCGACCTTCAGTTTCACAGGTTTGAAGCCCGGTTCCTCGGAAGGGTGAAACGCTGGGACCTGGTCGGGACGATGCTCTACGGGTACGACTTCTCCCAAGTCAAGGATGCATCCCTGAGCGCTGTCTCCGATGCCGGGGCGAACATCCACCGATTCGGGCCGCGTTTCTGGGCGACCTATGGAGCGCCCAAGGTGCAGATTCGAATCGGCGGAGACGTGGTCGGGCTCTTCGGCCCGGCCGACTGCACCGAAGTAGATAGGGATGCGATCGTAGCGAACGTCCCGAACCTTTCCACCCCCTGTCTTCGCGAGTTCGCGCTACAAGACCGACGAGTCATTGGCGGTGTGTTTGCCGATGCGAACGTGAAGCCGATAGCCTGGTTGGATCTTTCCCTCGGCGTTCGAGTAGACGTCTGGGGCACCAGCGGAGACCGTGAATCCGGCGTCAGTCCTCGTGCGCGGGCGACCTTCCATTCGGGTGAGATAGCCGATTTTTTCGTCGGATGGGGGTTGGGATACATGCCCGCGACGTTTGCGGTTCCGCTACCCGGGCTGGGCGACATCCCGCTGGAGCCGGGTCTTCAGCGGGCCAACCAGACCGAAGGCGGCGTTCGCTTTCATCTACCTCGGGACGTCATGTTCGAAACGCGCGGCTACCTCAACCTGTTTCAGGCGCTTCGCTTCGTCGATATCTTCACAGATCCGCAGATTTCACAAAGCCTCGCCGATCCCTATGGAGGCCTCCTCGACGACTCAGCCGAGGGACAGAGCTACGGGCTCGAGCTCTTACTGCAGCGTCCCTTCGCGCTCGGCTTTTCGACCTTGGCGAGTTACACGCTCGGATACAGCGACCTCACGGCGACCGCGCTGCTTTCGGACGGGCCGCCGCAGACCTTCGATTACACTCCATCATACGATGTCCGGCACGTCATGAACGCCGTGCTGGCCTGGCAGGCGAAGTTCGGTCTCATCATCGCTGGCCGATTGTTTGCGCGGTCCGGTCGCGCGGAGGGCTGGCTCTGGCTCGATCCGGCGGACGCCGTACGGCAGTACGTCCAGCGCACTCCCTGGTTCATCAGGCTGGACGCGCAAATCGCTTACGAATGGGCCAAACCCGGGCGCCGCATGAGGGTGGGGCTCGAGTGGATCAACATCACGCAGGCCCGGGATGCACAGGAAATCGACTCGCAGAGTCCGACGGCATCCGAAGAATGCGCTCGGCGTTGGGGCGTGCCCGCTGAACCATGTCCCATCAAGTACACCGGAGCGCTCTGGTTTCCCAATCTCACCTTCCGCGCGGTCTTCTGAGCAGCGGGTCAGCTTTCGCCGGCCACGTTTTGGATTGGCGGCTTGGCTTCGGCGCCCGGCCCGATCCCCGACCAATGGTTCGGGTTGAGCGCTCCCGTCGCCGGCTTCACGTCGACCAGGAAACCCGTCAGGTGCGCCATGCCGGACACCTTTTCCAGCTTTCCCGGACCATCCGCCGCAAGGAGGTTGACGTTGACGCCGGTGGTCTTGCTCGCGACGCCCATCTTGCTGTCCTGGTGACCCCAACCATGCGGCAATGCCACGGTCCCGGGCATCAGCTCGGAAAGGAGCTTGACGGGGACTCGAACCGTCGCGATCTCCGTCGACACATCTGCCAAGACACCTTCGCCGACCCCAACACGCGCTGCATCTTCGGGGTGCATGTACAGATGATTGGTCGCTCGGTCGCCCGACACGAACTCCTCGATGTTGTGTGTCCAGGAGTTGTGGGTGGTGATCGCCCGCTTGGTGATCAGCTTGAGCTGGTCCCTCGTGTCGAGCTCGAGCTGAAAGTCGGCTTCGAGCTTCTTGGCCTGCCTGAGCAATGGCTCCGGCGCCAGGTGCACCTTGCGGTCGTCGTGAATGACGCGTCGGCCGAGAAAGCTGCCCGGATCGTGTTGTGGACGCAGCCGCCCGTGCCTCTCCTTCAAGAGCTTCTTGAAGCTGCCTTGTTTGGTCGCCCGAAGGAGACCCGAGAGCAAGGCCTCCTGGGGGACAGAAGGCTGCTTTTCGCCCCGCCCGATCGAGTGGAGTGCCTTGCCGGCCTCCATCACCCGCTGCGCGACAGCCGAACCCCAGAGATTGACGCCGCTAGCCTTGGCGAGGTCGACGTAAATCGTCGCTTCGTCGCGCTGCTCACCCGCCGGTGGAACGACGGCGCGGGTGGCCTGAAGATAGGGCTTCGACTGCAAGCCGAGCATCAGCGGGAAGATGAACGGCAGGTCCGGCCGCTGGAACGGAGAGGTGCATGGCAGGACGTGCGTTGCGACCGAAGCGGTCTCGCTTGGTTGGATGTCGAGAACCACTAGCAGCTCGAGCTGCTTGAAGGCATCGCGCAGGCGCTCGGAGTTTGCCATCGTGATGAGTGGATTGCCGCCGGTGACGAAAAGGGCTTTGATCTGCCGGTGCCCAGGCGTGAGAATCTCATCCGCGAGGATGCCGCCAGGCATCGCGTCGTTCACCGATTTGAAGCCGCCGATCCGGCTTTCATTCTGATGCAGCAGCGTGCCGGTCTTCTTCCCGAACGCAGCGAAGTCGATGACCCCTGTGCTGACCAGCGTGCCGCCCTTTCGGTCGAGGTTGCCCGAGATGGCGTTGATGCACTCTTGCAACCAGAACGCCAGTGAGCCGTTGGTGCCCATGTTGACACCAGTCGAGCAGTAGAGGGCGGCTCCGTCGGCCTCTCGATACGCGCGCACCATCGCCCGCAGCGTTTCGGGAGCAATGCGCGTGACTTCGGCCGTGCGCTCCGGGGACCATGCGTCGGCCAGTCGACTGACCTCGTCGAAGCCGGTCATGTACTGGTCGATGTGCGCGCGGTCGACCGTCGTGGTGGCCAACAGCTCGTGCAGAAAGGACAGGTAGAAGAACACGTCGGTGTTGGGGCGGATGAAGACGTGCTCGCCTGCCACCTTGGCGGTTTCGGTGCGTCGCGGGTCCACGATGAAAATCTTCGCACCACGGGCCTCGACCTCTTTCAAGCGTCGAATCGGATTAGAAACCTGAAGGAAGCTCCATTTGGAGATGGCGGGATTGGCGCCGACGATGATCAGACACTGCAGATTGTCGAGGTCGGGGAAGGGTTGTGTGAACGGAAAGCCGTAGACCTGGTGCGCCACCGCAAACTTGTTGGCGCAGTCCTGCGTGGCTGACGAAAACATGCTGGCCGAGCCAACGCCCTGCATGAAGCCCTGCGCAAAGACCGGGTGCAAGACACCGAACCCAGCCGCCGTACCGACGTACATGGCGATACTGTCGGGACCATGATGATCGATCAACTCGCGCACCTTGCTACCGATGCTGTGCAGCGCACCGTCCCAGCTAACACGCCGAAGCTCGCCGTCGATGCGCTGCATCGGGTACAGCAGGCGGTCGGGAGTATCGTACATGCGGTGCTGCTTGAGGCCTTTGAGACACCCATAGCCGCGGGTCGCCACGTGCGCGTCATCGGGCTTGATGTCCACGACCCTGTCGTCATCGACCGTGACCTCGAGCCCACATAGAGCCTCGCAGATCCGGCAGAACGTGTGCACTGTCTCAGCCATGATCGACCGAGTCTATAGAGCCTAACCCTCGTGGATCAACTCGTCGAAGGCGCGATTCACGTCGTCCATCGTTTCCATGAGCAGATCGTCGGCTCCCTGTCCGGAAGGCCCGCCAAGGCGCTGCAGGCGCAGTCCGACCT
>JBAVOF010000221.1:0-19327 GCA_049691835.1 Polyangiales bacterium | reverse complement strand
ACCCTCAAGGCGGACGCTGGCTTGGATGTTCAAGGCCCCGTCGGCGAATCCTGGGAGCTCTCGGTCGAACCCGATTTCCCGAGCCGCATCGTGAACGGGCCGACGTTGGACGAAGTGCTGCGTGCGGATCCAGCGCTCCTCGGGGTAGAAGCCACGCTCGGATCGACGGCCCTCTTGGTGAAGCTGGTCGACGCGGCCGATGATCTTTCGGTGCAAATTCATCCGAGCGACGCGGACCCGGGCCTCACTGAGGGACAAAGCGGAAAGCCCGAGGCCTGGTACATCATCGACGCCGACCCGGGGGCGGGCTTGTACCTGGGGTTTCGCGACGGCGTCTCACGCCAAGACGTCGAGGCAGCGATCGATGGGGACGGCGCGCTCGATGCGCTGATGTCGTTCGTTCCGGTGTCGCCCGGTGACGTGTTCCTGATCGAACCCGGGACACCACATGCGATCGGCAAAGGAGTCCTGCTCCTCGAACCGCAACGCGTTGCACCGGGCAAGCGCGGCATCACGTACCGCTACTGGGACTGGAATCGCAGATACGACGCCGCGGGTCGGCGCCACCGCGACGGTCAGCCACGCGAGCTGCATCGTGAGCGCGCCCTCGACGTCACGAGCTGGGAAGGCCCGCGCGAACGCGCGCTCCTCGATCGAGTCCGGCACCGCGCAGGACGCGCCCCGATCACCGATTCGGCCAGAAGCGAGGTGCTGGCCAGCACGGCCGGTCCTCTGCATTCCAGTGTCTTTTTCTTACAGCGCCTGGCCGGCTCGGGTGAGCTGACGCTCGGTGCCCGCGACCGCTTGCGTTCGCTCACCGTGCTCGACGGACGGCTGGTGCTTCGCGACGGCCACGACGCGCTGCAACTCGCACGCGGTCAAACCGCGGCACTGCCGGCATGCCTCGCACCTCTGCGGATCGATCTCGATGCGGCGCACGCGGTGCTCTGCACCTTGGCTTGACGGCGCGGTGCCCGCATAAGACAGTGCCGCGCCTTGACGGACTTCAACACAGGGCTCTACGGCGAGCGCGCCGGCGATCCGCCGCCTCAAATCTCGATCGTGATCCCGATCTACAACGAGGAAGCGATCCTGCGCGCCGCAGTGGTCGACCTCGTCGATAGAATGAGCACCCTGCCCTGGTCCTACGAGCTGATTCTCGCCGAAAACGGCTCGACCGACCGAACCGTCGAAGTGGCCGCCGAGCTCGCCGAGCGATTCGGGCAGCTCGTTTGCCGACACACCGACGAGCCGAACTATGGCAAGGCGCTTCAGGACGGCATCGGTCACGCCAGGGGCGACATCGTGATCTGTGACGAGATCGACCTCTGTGATACCGACTTCTACGTGCGCGCCATCACGGTGCTTGGAGACCCGGCTGTCGACTTCGTGGTCGGCTCGAAGGTCATGGCCGGCGCGATGGACGAGCGGCCCCTGCTTCGCCGGCTCGGCACGGTCGTGATCAACGGGATGCTGCGGGTCACGCTCGGATTCAAGGGGACGGACACCCACGGCCTGAAGGCGTTCCGGCGTGCGCCGGTTCAAGCGGTCGCCCGCGAGTGCCTGGTCGACCGCGATCTTTTCGCGTCCGAGCTCGTCATCCGTTCGGAACGTGCGGGCCTCCGTGTCCGGGAGATCCCGGTTCGGGTATTGGAGAAGCGGCCTCCCACCGTGGGGCTGACCAGACGCGTGCCCAACGTCCTGAGGAGCCTGGCAAAGCTCTTCATCGCGATTCGGATCAAGGGATGAGAAGGAGGCTCGCTTCCATCTCGATCGATCTCGACGAGGTGCCTCGTTACGCGGCCATCCACGGCGTGCCGACTCCGACGGGGCCGGAGGCGCACGTCGTGTACGAACGCTGCGTCCCGAGGCTGGCGTCGTGGTTGGAAGAAGAATCGATTGCAGCGACGTTCTTCGTGGTCGGGGAGGATCTCGAACGCGAAGAGAACCGAAAGACGATTGCGTCTCTGCATCGTGGCGGGCACGAGATCGGGAATCACTCCTATCACCACCATTACGATCTCACTCATCGCGCGGCCGGAGAGGTTCGCGAAGAGGTCGAATCCGGTGCCGCGATCATCGAAAGCGTTTGCGGCACGCGCCCATTCGGTTTCCGCGCACCGGGGTACATCGTCAGCGATGCGCTGTTCGACGCGCTGGAAGCGTCGGGGGTCGAGTACGACTCGAGCGTCTTTCCTTGCCCGAGCTACTACGTGGCCAAGGCCCTGGCGATCGCAGCGATTAGGATTCGGGGCCGGACGAGCGCCAGTTTCTTGGATCACCCTTCGGTGTTGAGGGCACCTAGACACCCTTACCGAATCGGTCGACCCTACTGGCGCGTGGGACGGGGTCTGCTGGAGCTACCCATTGGCGTCACCCCATGGCGGCTCCCGTACATCGGGACCTCGCTGGTCTGGGGAGGACCGCGCGTCACAGAGCATCTCACCAAGCAGATGCTCGGGATGGAGCTGATCAACCTCGAGCTTCACGGATTCGACGCAGCCGATGCGGTCCAGGACGGGCTCGACTGGCTCGTGCCCCACCGCGCGGATCTGAAACGAACCGCGACCGAGAAGCTCCGCTCGCTCGGCACCGCGATTCGGATCATTCGCGACGCCGGCTACGAGCTGGTCACCTTGGAAGAGGCGGCGCGTCGATTCAGCTCGGAACCCAACCGGTAGACTCTCGGCTCTGCACCGCTCGAACCGCCAGCTCGTCCGCATGCTCGTTGAGCCGCACGCCTCGATGGCCACGCACGTGAACGAGCTGCACGTCCGGATGGGCGTCCAGAGCCTGGCGCACCTTGGCGACGAGCTCTTTGTTCGCTCGGACTTTCCAACCCTGGGTCAACACGCCAATGGAGTACTGCGAATCGGTGTAGAGACGTAGCGGCCGACCGAGCTCCTCGGCCAGCTCTATCGCGCGCAGAATTGCGGTCAACTCCGCGATGTTGTTCGTGGCCTCGCCGATGTACTCGCTGAGCTCCCTCTGTTGGTCCCCCCAGACGGCGACCACGCCGACTCCCGCTGGGCCCGGGTTTCCGCTGCAGGCACCGTCCGCGTACACGAGCACCTCGTCGCCATCAGGCTTTTCAGGTGCGTCCGCGGCGCCCGTTGGCTTCTTGGATTTCTTCGATGGTTTCGTGACGGTCTCGCCAGGACTACAAAACGAGTCGGGCTCGATCTGATGCGCGCCGGACACAGGCTGCAGGTTGGCAGCACTCGCGAAATAGACCCGCCCGTCGTTGGGCTTGTATCGAATCTCGATCCGGCCTGCATTTGAAACGAGCTCGCCACGCGCATCGCAGCGGGCGAGGACTTCGGCGTTCCGCAATCGCATTCGGCGCCATGGCATGGGGCACGCGTTAGCACGAGGGCTTGCTCAGTGAAAAGAAGTTCCTACCCTCGAACGGTGTCTCGCTCCCTCAAGGTGACCACCCTGGTCTCGATTGCGATGGTCGCCCTGCTCTTCGCAGCGATTGAGCGCGGCCGAACGGTTCGGGCCAGTGAGGTCCTTCACCGGCTGCCCAACACCGCGCGAGCGATCTTGCGAATCGATCTCGGCGCGCTCGATCACACCGGAGCCGCAAAGGCGCTTTTCGATGCGTTCATCGCCGAGGAGCAGCTCAGCGAGATCGAGGCGATCTGTGGTTTGGATCCCCTCACCTCGTTACGCGAGGTTACCGTTTGGGTGCGCGGGCCCGAGGTGCAGCCCTTTCAGTCGATCGGCCTGATGCTGCGAGGAGGCCCGGCGACCTCGACGACCCTGGCAGAGTGTCACCGACGACTCGTCGAACGCAGGGGCGGTTCGATCGTTCGGATCGACGGTCCTGATGGGCCCGTTCTGGCCAGCCTTGATCGCAGGAGCGCGATCGCGCAGCTCGACGAGCGAACAATCGTCACGGGTTCGGTGGACACGGTGGTCGAGGCGATGGCGGTTCAGCGAGGCACTGTGCCCGCGCTGGTCGAGGGAGGGGTAATTGCGGCGCTCTGGCCGAAGGTGAGCGTTGGCACTTGCGTTTCCGCCGCTGTCGATCCCCCGACCCACTGGAAGTCCGCTTTGGAACGCATCGCGGAACGGGGTACCGGGGCTTCTGCTCTGCAAGGCGTGTTGAGCCTCGCGCTATCCATCGAAGCGGGCAGCGCAGAGACTGTCCATGTCTACATCGACACTGCCGGCGCAGAGCTCGCGATGCAGGACGCTGCGCTGATCGAACAGTGGCGCGCACTGCCGCCGGAGTGGGCGGCGCCTCGCTGGGCGGAGGTGCTGCGATCGGCCCGCGTGGACGTTCGCCACCACGCGATCGTAGTCACGCTCGACGTGTCTAGTCTTTCGAGGGCTCGTTAGCGCGGCGCCCCTCCTCGGCGCTCCCCAAAAAGAACGCGGACTTTCGGTATCGTTCGTCGAGTCGCCGGAGCAGGATCTTGAGCACGGCGGCCGCGGGAATAGCCAGAAGCACGCCGGTGAACCCGAGCAGCTCGGCGCCGACCAGCAACGCAAACAAGACCGCGATCGCAGAGATCCCGACCGTGTCCCCCATGATCTTCGGCGTGATCACGAATCCCTCCAAGCCCTGAATCAGGGCATGCACGCCGAGGACCCATAGAATGTGGGTCCAGCCTTGCCAGTCGAGCCCCGTCATGAGCAGCGCCGTGCCCAGCGCGAGGGTGCTCCCGGCATACGGGATGAAAGAGAGCACCCCCGCCATGATTCCGATCGGCAACGCGAGCGGGACTCCGACCAGGCCATAACCAGCGGAATACAAGGCTGCGAGGATCACCATGACGGTGAACTGCCCGCGGAAGAACTGGCCGAGAACCGCGTCGACCTCGCCGAAAAAACGGTTGGCCTCTGAACGATATCGGGGCGGGATCGACGCTGCGGCCTTTGCGACCAAGACATCGAAATCGTAGAGCACGTAGAATGCGAGCACCGGCACCATCAGGGCGGCGATCACGGTGCCGAGTGCAGACGCAGTGCCGCCGAGTAGCCATTTTGCAGCCATTGCCGCCGGCGTGTAGCCCTTGGTGACGACGGACTGAAGGTCCACGTGGAGGTCCTCGAACGCCTCGCTCACCGAGGTAGGAACCGTGAGCCCGTACTCGGCGAGAACCGGCTCCAACCCGCTCCGGACGCGTGCCACCAGGCCAGGGAGTCGTTTGAGGAAGCTCGCGATTTCCTGGTAGACCATCGGTGCGACCACCAAGACGAGAGCCGCGGTTGCAGCAAACACGCCCAGTAGGAGCACCGCGATACCGACGGCCCGGCCGATGGGCTTGCCCCGAAGAAATCGGCTCGTTTCGACCCGATCCACCAGCGGATCGAGCATGTACGCGATGAGGAAAGCAAAGAAAACCGGCGCCAGCACCCCTCGCAAGATGTAGAGCATCCAGCCGATCACGGCTACGATGCCAAGCCAAAGCAGCCAGCGGGGAACTTTGTCACGTTCGGACATTCCGCTCTTTTACCACGGGACCTAGGCCCGTCGTTGGAAGCAATCGGGCGCGATGCCCAGGCGATGGCGCGATGGCTCGCTGGCCTCGACGAACCGCGTCGTTACGGGATCGTGATAGCCGCTGACCAATTGCAGATCCGGGTCTCCGAGCCGGTAGAACTCCCCGATGCGGCGCATGCAGACCTCGCGCACGTACTTGCCGACGATCGAGGCCAGGGCAACCGGTAGATGCCGGGCATCGGCGTCCACCTCGAAACGAAGCTCGCCGACCCCGGCGACCCTGTACCGTCGCTGACCTCGGCGAGCTGCGAGGGGCTCGACCCGATCCGGCACGAAGCGAGAGAGACGCGACGCGTAGTCCCGAATCCCGCCGATCATTCCGCAGACGACGAGCATCGGAAAGCCGCGACGGCTGTGCATCGAAGCGATCAGGTCCTCGAAGAGCTCGAGGTCGACGGCAAGCTTGTTCGCCCCGGCCGCGAGCCGCGCGTTGAGCAGACCGGCGCAGGCGATTCGGCTTTGCACATCGACGATGCGAAGACTGGAGCGTCCGACGAGCTTATCGAGAAGCTCGTTCCCGTACGACACATCACCACCAAACGCGGGCAACTGCAGGTCGACGGCCCAGCACTGCTCGGCGGTCCCGTCATCTGGGCAGCGGGCACGAAGGTGGCGCCGGGAGTCGGGCGAGACGCGATCGAGGAGCCCGTCGGCCGAGCGGGGGAGCCCTGCCCCGCCCCGTTCGAGAAGGGCCAAGGCCACCGACTCGGTGAACCCCATCCGGCCGAATCCGCCGGTCTCCTTGCTGTCGGTCAGCCCCAGCGTGAGCCCCCTTCTGGCCAGGGCCCTCCTGGCGTAACGGGCCGTTTCGAGCCCGACCGAGGTCGCCACCAGGGGTCCCAACCGTGGTCCGAGCCCGTTCTCGTCGACCCCCATCACGAGCATCCCTGCCCATGTACCACGACCCAGGGAACCCTCACCACCCGGTAGGGCTTGGCCGCCGGGCTAAATCACGGTAATATTATGTTGTTGTGGTAGCTGAGAAACACGCTGCCTCTGGGGACGAGGATCGGATGCAGAGGGAAACCCCCATCGCGCGCATGGTTCGCGAGGCGATTGAAACCGTCGCGACGCCCGAGGTGCGGGTGCAAATCCTTCATCGAGCGCTGCACATGGCGCGCGAGCACGAGGTCCCGGCGTCGGGCGGGCGGCTTCATGGCTTCGTCGACAAGCACCTGCGAAACGCGATGGCGTTCTACCTGGGCAACGAAGCCAGCGAGGCGGTGATGAACAACCTCGCACCCATGCTGACCTTCGCGGAGAAGGTGAGCTCCGAACCACCGCGCAAGACGATACGCGCCGACGACACGCGGAGGCTCGGCCGCGAGCGGCTGCACTCCGGGGTCACACAGAAGCCGCCACCGAGCCCTCCGGAGACCGACACGTCGAAGTACCCCACCGTGCAGCCACTTGGCTCGGCCCTGCCGATGGTCTTCGTCGCCACCCGCGATCGCGCCAGGTGCAAGGGGATCGCCAAGCAGGTCGGTGCCGCAGCGGCGGTCCAACAAATCGAAGACGTCGTCGCATTTCTCGATAACCTCAAAGCGACCGCATCGCTGAGCCCACTGGTGGTCATCGATTGCGTCGCCTCGTCCATTCAGCCGTCGACGATTGCGACCTTGGCGCACGAGCTCCCGAGAAACTCGGCCGTGTTGATTTGGGGAGCCACCTCGGCGCATCGCGACTTGACCGACCTAGCGAATGGCGACCGGGGCTGGTTGCGCTGCGGTGTCGAGGCGACGCCCGGCGACGTCGCGGCGCTCATCCACATGCTCCTCGGCAAGTAGCCAAAGAACCAGGCGCTGATCATCCGCCGCGACACCCGCCTCGATGTCATTCTTGCGCGCAGTGTCGCTCATCCAGGGCCAATGCGGCTCTCCCTCCTGACAGCCCAGCGCTCGCTCCTCCGCGCCGCAGCCTACGCGCAAGTGAAAGTGATCGGCATGTACATCACCGCGGGTCGGTTGGTGAAGAATCCAGGTAGCTCGAACCAACGCTTGAGGGGACCGCTCGTAACGCGCGGCGTACCGGAGAAGGCGTGCCTTGAGCGCGTTCGAAATCAGGAGCCACTTCACGCGGGCTTGGTCGTCGGTGACCAGTGTGCGAACGAGGTGCCAGTTGCGCGCTTCGTCGAAACGAAACACCCGGCCTGAATGGATTGCGATCCCGAAACGGTCGAACGGCAGCCAACCATCGCCCGGCGCTGGCAAGCCTTCAGCGTCCCGCACGAAGAACAAGAGATCGGCGTCGCGCCCAGCACGGTGAGTGCGATGCCTGGAATGCACCCCTCCCCGCGAGCTGCTCAGATCGCCCACGCGAAGCGGCTGGCTCCCGGGAAACGAATCGGCGACCTCGCGCGCTGCGCGTTCGATCGCGCCGACCAGGGTAGGAGTGCCGTAGCGAGTCCCCTCGCCCGAGCGCACTCGTCGATAGCCCCGGCCGCTATCAGAAAGGGGAACCGGCTCGTGTAGGTAACCACGGTCCGCTGTCCCGACCGAGACCGTTTGGCCCACCGGCAGGGGCTCGGTCACACAGGAGCAGATCGCTGCGATTGCGGCTGCCGTGAAAACTCGAACCATTCCAAATGCATCATAGCGCACGGTTCCGCTTGACGTGCCAAACCGGCGACGTAACTTTCATCCTTAACCCATGCCCGAGCAGAACGAAGGATTCATGGACCGCTTGACCGCGCATCTCGACCGCGGCTGGGAGCTGGTCACGCAGGGTGACTTGAGTGGTGCAATGGCGTCTGCCGAGCAGACCCTGGAGCTCGACGGCGAGTCGCCCGACGCGCACAACCTCATCGGGTACATCCATGGGGCCAATGGCAATCTCGACATGGCTCTCGAACACTACCGTCAGGCCATCGAGCTCGACGAGCACTACTTGGAGGCGATGCTCAACGCCGCCGAGCTTCTGATCCACCCGCTCGGAAGCTTCGCGGAGGCAATCCGCGTCCTCGATGATGCGCTCGAGAGTTGCCAAACCGCTGATGACATCGTCGATGCGTCCGTGCTCAAAGTCGATGCACTGCTGCAGCAGGGAGACCGGGCTGCGGCCGCAGAGCTGCTGAGGGGGCTGCCGGAGGGGCCGTTTGAGAACCAGCAGCTCGAGTTCCTCATCGGGCGGGCCCACTTCGAGCTCGACCAGGTCGAGGCCGCCGCCGGATTGATCGAGGCCGCCGCTTCGCGCTCGGACGCGTCACCTGACGCTTTGTATTACCTCGGCCTCTTGCGCGATCGCCAAGGACGGACCGATGAAGCGCCCATCGCGTTTCTCAAGACCCGTCATCTCGACGGGCTGCTGCCGCCGCCTCCCTGGTCGCCGTCGCACTCGCGTTTCGAGAAAATCGTACAAGCCGCCCTGCGGGACCTACCCGACGAGCTCGCCCAACGGCTCGAGGGCAACCTGATCATGGTGACCGAATTGCCAGGTGTGGAGGTCGTTGCCGAGGGCGTCGACCCACGCACGCCTCTCTTGCTCGACGAGATGGCGAGCACGACCGGCGGTGAGGAGCAGCGGCGCCTCTTCGTATACCAGCGCAATATCGAACGGCTGATCCGACACCCGCTCGGGCTGCAGGAAGACGTGGCCGAAATCCTGCAACGGGAGCTCGAAGCGCACTTCAACCGTCCGAAAGACGAGCCGGCCAACGCAAAGTTCTCCCCCAGGCGTCAAGCCTGAAGGTCGGACGCCGCCCCGCCGAGCGCGAGCCAAATCCTGGCCATGTCCGGCGGCACCGGCGCCGCGAATTGCATGCCGCTCCCGCCGGACGGCGCGGGAAAGCTCACCCGGGCGCAGTGAAGCATCACGCGCCGGGCCCCGACGACAGTTCCGTCCGGAAGCACCTTACGCCTCTCGCCCTGATACGCGTGGTCGCCAAACAGCGGGGCGCCGGCCTTGGCGGCGTGCACTCGGAGCTGGTGGGTCCGGCCCGTGCGCGGCCTGAGCCGAAGCAACGTCGCATGCCCGGTCCGAGCCGCCGCTTGATACCCGGTGCGCGCTTGCCGCTGGCCACGCCCTGGGCCAGCTACGCGGCGCTTTGGGTTTCGAGGATCGATTGAAATCGGCCAGACCCACTCGCCCTCGTCATCCGGAAGATCGTGAATCGTGATGCCCAGGTAGACGCGTTCGTAGGTGCCTGATCGTCGCGCCTCGAGCAGATGTCGATTGGTCTCACGAGTGAGCGCGAACGTCACGAGGCCGCTGACTTGGGAGTCCAGCCGGGACGTGGCATGAAGCCGCAGACCGGGAACCCGATCGCGCACCCATCGAACCAGACATGGGTCGACCGAGCTAGGGCCCGTGGTGGGCAAGCCCGGCGGCTTGTTCACGATCAGGAGTCGCTCGTCGTGATGGATGAGTTCGGGATCGGTGTCGCCAGCTTCAGACAACTAGGATCTCCACGGTGCCGGCATCCCCGTCCACACGAACCAGGTCTCCGTCGCGAAGGGATTGTGTTGCGTTGGCTACGTTGACCACTGCGGGCACACCGTACTCCCGCAAGATGATCGCGGCGTGAGAAAGCGGGCCGCCGAGCTCGGTTACGACCCCGGAGGCAGCGAGGAACAGGGGAGCCCAGCCGGTGTCGGCCGCAGCCACGACGAGGATCTCGCCCGACTGGAAGTCGGCGGCTTGCGATGGGTTGCGAAGAATGCGCACCCTGCCCTCCGCGGCACCTCCGCTCGCCGCCAGACCTGCCAAACGCTTCGCGCTGGATACGATTTCCGCGTCCATGGGTGGAAACCCCACGAACGTGGTGGGTGGCTCGGGAAGGGCTTGGTTTCGCTCGTATTCCAAGCGGCGTCGCTGGACACGGATCGCGACCCGCTCGTTGTCGTCGTAGAGCACACGCCTGACCTCCGCGAGCGTGAGAAAGAACGCCGCGTCCGGGCCCGCCTCAGGCTCCCGCGCTTCGATTCGGCGTGAGGCTTCCAGCGCGACGCGACGGAACATCCCGAGCACCTCCACCACGTGGTCGCGCAAGTGCTCGCGCATCCGAGTGAAACGCCGGACTAGCTCGAGAAGCTTCTTAACCGACGGACGGAGCGGAAACGGAACGCTCTTCGCGAGCTTCTCCTCAGCCTCTTGCCGCGCGCGCTGCAGGTCCCGGTCGCGTGCATGGAGATCGACAGCCCGCGCGAGGTGCGAGCGCAGCGCGGCAAACATCAGGGTGGGATCTTCGGACCAGCGCGGCGCCGCGATTTCGGCCTCCCGGATCCCGCGATGCCCGAACTCCTCGAGGAAGCCGCAGAGCGCGTCCCGCGTTGGACCGTCCGGCAAATCAGCGACCGCGAGAGCCGAGAGGGGGGTGCTGCGAATCTGCTCGGCGGTTTCGGGCTCTTCCCGGGCGAGCTGCGCGATCTGCCAAAGGACGAAGCCCGGGCGGGCGCTCGCCACGTCCTGGAGCCCAGACAGGAGCTCGCGGTAGAAACCCGAGCCCTGCTCGCGAGCGAACATGCGAAGCAATCCCATCAGCACCAGCACCGCGGTGAGCAGATTCGCGTACGCGGTCAGCATGATCGAACCGGTCTCGTCCAACAGATGCTCGACGTCTCCGAGCATCCGGTCCAGGCTGCTCGGTTCGAGCAAGCGCGGATCGGTCCCGTGGATCCGAGCCCGTTCGTCCGAAAAATAGGTTTCGAACTCGCCGATGCGCGCCTCGAGACGGAAGTTCTCCCGAGCGTATCGAGACATGGTCTGCGGCAAACGGAGAAAGAAGCCGATCGAGCTTCGCTCCGCGACGACATCGTCGAGCTCCGAGGCGTACTGTCCCCCTCCGAGTCGGACCAGCACCGAGGGATGAATCCATGGAATTTGGGACATAATCGAGCTGAACTCGGTCAAGTTGATGTAGATGCGCCCCCGGAAATCACCCACGATCTCGGCATCGCGCGGCACGGTGCAACCCATCGCGCCGAACGCTCGACGAAAGCCGAGGTCGCTGAACTGGCTCAGCACCGACCAAGTGAAAGGAGTGGCAACCCCGGGAAGCGCTTCCCCCACATTCGCGTTGGTCCAGACGATCTTTCGTCGATCCCAGGGGCGCTCGCGTTGCGAGCCGCGTCGATGCCGTACGCCCGAAACGACCACCGGGCGCGCCTGCAGAACATACACCTGCGGACCGGCAAACGCCCACTCGACGTCGCGAGCATCGCCGAAATGGCTGTCGACCCGGGTCGCCAGGTCCGTCAGGTGTAGGAGCTGCTGCTCGCTCAAGGCCGGCCGGCCACGTAGCGCCGGGGCGACGGGAACCTCACGGACGCCACCCGAGCTGTCGAGCACCGTTTGCTGCGCTTTGTCTCCAATGATTTGGTCACGCATCTGACCGGTGGCCTTGTCGATCCGATAAGTGTCGGGGGTCACTCGACCATCGACGACCGAAGTGCCCAATCCGTATGCGGCATTGATGACGATTTCTCCCTCATCACCGGTCAAGGGATTGGCGGTAAACAGAACCCCCGAGACCTCCGCTGGGACCATCGCCTGAATCACGATTCCAACGGAGACAGGAACGTCGTCGCCGAGCGCGCGCAAGTAAGAAAGCACGCGGGGGCGAAAAAGGCTCGACCAGCACGCCTTGATGGCGTCGAGCACCTCGTCTTCGCGAATCAGGTTGAGCAAGGTCAAATGCATCCCGGCCGCCGACGCGCCCTCCTGGTCTTCGTGCATGGCCGACGAGCGAACAGCAAAGCTCGTGACGCCCTCGTTCGTCATGGCGAGCAGCGCATCGCCCACGCTTCGGACCACGTCTTGCGGAAGCGTGGCGCCGCGAACACGATCGGCGATCGTCCGCAAGCGCGCCTCGGGCACATGCGGGCTGTTCAAGAGCGCTCTAGGGCGGTCGGCAATCTCCAAGACAGTCGAGAAGAACGAATCGCCCACCCATCCGGGCATGGCGTACGCCGCGGGAACCGGGAACCCTGCGCGAGCGAGGGCAGCGAGACCGCGAGCCTTGCCGCCGTAGCCGGACGACCGGCGGGGCACCACCGATTCAATTCGCTTCAGTACGCGTGGCATCCTGGTGCGCAGGTTCTAGCGCAGGCTCGCTTCAGCGGCATACGGGCGCCATGGACGCAGAGGGGCGCGAGCGCTATGAGAGCACTGTGTGGGTGATGGACGACGATCATTTTCATGATCAATGTGGTGTGTTTGGCGTGTTTGGGGCCGACGAGGCGTCGAATCTGGCGTACCTCGGCCTGCACTCCCTTCAGCATCGAGGCCAGGAAGCTGCCGGGATCGTGTCCAGCAACGGCAAGCAGCTCTTCGTCCATCGCGGCATGGGCTTGGTTCAAGACGTCTTCACCGCTGAACAACTCGAAAAGCTACCCGGAAGCAGCGCAATCGGTCACGTTCGGTACACCACGGCGGGAGGCAGCCACATCAAGAACGCCCAGCCGCTTGCCGCCGATTGCGGGCACGGGTCGATCGCGGTCGCCCACAATGGAAACCTGACCAACGGTCTGGCGCTTCGACACCAACTCGAGAAGGACGGATCGATCTTCGCATCGGACAGCGACACCGAGGTGTTCGTGCACCTGTTCGCGCGATCCAAAGCCGAGACCACGGTGGACCGGATCGCGGATGCTCTACATCAGGTGGAGGGCGCTTACTCGCTCGTTTTCCTGTCGGCCGACGAGTTGGTGGCTGTGCGTGACCCTTACGGGTTCCGTCCGCTCTGTCTGGGCAAGCTCGGCGACGGCTACGTCATCGCGTCGGAGCCGCCAGCCTTCCAGCTAATCGGTGCCGCGTTCGTTCGCGACATCAATCCCGGCGAGATGATCCTCATCAATGAGAACGGGCTCCAGAGCTTGCGACCGTTTCGCACAGATGCCGAGCGCCGGTACATGTGCATCTTCGAGTATGTCTACTTTGCTAGACCCGACGCCTCGTTCGATGGGATCAGCGTGTACGATGCCCGTAAGCGCATGGGTCGCGCCCTCGCCGAAGACCAGCCGGTCGATGCGGACCTCGTCGTCCCAGTACCGGATAGTGGCGTCGCCGCGGCGCTAGGCTACGCCGAAGCCACCGGGCTCCCCTTCGAGCTCGGCCTGATCCGGAGTCACTACGTCGGCCGCACCTTCATCGAGCCGGCCCAATCGATTCGCCACTTCGGAGTTCGTCTCAAGCTGCATCCGGTGCAAAGCCTTCTCGACGGCAAACGCGTCGTCGTGATCGACGATTCGATCGTGCGCGGAACCACCAGCCGCAAGATCGTGAAAATGATACGCGATGCCGGCGCCAAAGAAGTGCACCTACGCATCAGCTCGCCGCCGACCATTTGGCCCTGCTTTTACGGCATCGACACCCCGACACGGGACGAGCTCATCGCGGCGCACCACTCGGTCGAAGAGGTGAACGAGTACATCACGGCAGACAGTTTGGGGTACTTGTCATTGGATGGTTTGAAGCGCGCCGTGGGCGGCGAGGGTTTTTGCAGCGCCTGCTTTAGCGGACGATACCCCATTCCGGTGACCGATGACCTAGCCCCGCGCAGACAGCTCCCGCTCGTCGGGGTGTAGGCGCTGACCCCGGCGCCGGCAATGGCATCTGCACTGGCACTGACGCTGATTCACGGCTCCCCCTACCGATGCTCCTCAAACCACCGCACGATCGCCCCGTTGACCTCCGCGGGCCGCTCCAGGTGCAAGAAATGCCCCGCGTCCGCGAGGGTCACGCTCTCGAACAGGGCGCTGTAGTGCGGCTCTTGCCCCTGGACCATCTCGGGCCCGATACAGCCGTCGCGCTCGCCGTGCAGGTGCATGGTCGGGACGACGATCGGACCGGCAGTGAGGAGCTGGCGAATCTCGCGGATCGCCTTCCATGAGGTCAACGCCCGGTAGTGCCGTAGCGGTGCCGGCATACTCGAACGCAAACAAAGCTTGAGGTCGTCGAAGTGCTCGGCCCCCGGATCGAAACCTGGCGACCAGATTTCCCAGAGCCGCTCGATGAATCGAAAATCGCGGTGCTGCACGATGCGATCCGAGACGGCCGGCAGTTGAAAGAAACCCATGTATGCACTTCGTAGAAGCTGGCTCGGATGGCGCGCTAGATTCGTCTCGAACGCAAGCATGTGTGGAACGGCGAGCGTCACGGCCGCACGAAATTTCTCCGGCCGTTGCGCCACAGCGCACTGCGCGATCATCGAGCCCCAGTCGTGACCGACGATTCGAACCGGCTCTGCGGGCGACAGCTCGTCGATGAAGGATAGGATCGTTCGAGCCATCGTGGGTAGGTCGAACGGGCCTCGAAGGGACGAGGGAGCGTACCCAGGAAGCCACGGGCTGACGACGCGGTATCCAGCCTCGCAGAGGTCTTGGGTCAGTCGGAACCATGTGCGTGGAACGTCCGGAAAGCCGTGGAGGCACACGGCCAGGGGCGCGTCGGGTGCTCCGGCGCGCAGGTAGGCGAGCCCGGTCAGCTTGGAGCGACGTCGATGCATGCCCGGTAGCCTACGTGAAGAAGCCCAGGAGCGCTTCCGCGAGCGGTGCAGCAAATGCCTCGTCGACGATCAGATCTTGACGCGCTTCGATCTCCAGCGCAGACCGCCCGAGCTCCCGTGCATGGCGCACTGGCGAATACGCGAGCCCGGCTTTGCCCGACCATGGTTCGTTTGGCGCCGCGTGAAACCCCGACCTTTTGAGCCGGTCCACGAGTTGAAGCGCCAGCGCTTCATCGTGGTCGAACAAGACGCCCACTTCCAAGGCCCGTCGCTGCCCTTCGTAGTTGTCGGTGAAGGTGTGGATCGCAAACACGATATCGCCTTTGCTCCGCGTCACCATCGCGCTCACCGCCGCATGATAGGGAAGATAGAAGCGATCGATCCGGCGCCGACGCTCCGCCTCGAGGAGCCTCTCGTTCAGGTGCACTGTCTTGCCATCGGCGTTCTCCCGAAACAGGGTGTCCGAATCGAGCGGACGATTCGGGTCGATCAGGAGCCTCGAAAAACGCGACAAGACAGCCGGGGCATTCATCAGACGCGCCACTCTCCTCGTGAACCCCGCCGCACCGAGGTCGCTTGCCCAGTGTGTCCCGACGAGCCATCGATCCTCGTCGGGCCATGTCCACGGTTCCGGAAGCTCCGCTGACGCGTGCTCGCACGTGAACACCACGCGACTGCTCGGGTCGCCGTCGATTCTCTCTACCGCGTCTGCAGAATCCATACCTCGAATTGTAAGCGAACTCCCCAAAAGTCGAGCGGCTAGTGACACTGAACGATTGAACGGTATACTCGGAGTTGAAGCCGAAGGGGGCGGTCGAAGGAAACAACCCGTGCCGCACCCCGACGAAGACCCGGACCTCCCCGGCAAGCCACGGCGACGGCCGAGCCACTTCCGCAAAAAGCGCCGCGACACCACGACCAAGTTGGTTCGTGTCTCACGGGAGCCTTCCGCCCCGCAAGGTCTCGAGAGTCGCGTTGTGCCGAGCCCTCAGGGGCGCCACAAGCAGTGGAGCGAAGTGACCAACCCAGCCCCCGCTCTACCGGATCCGCTCCTGCACCGGCCGCTGCCACCCCCAGCGCCTCTGCCATCGGAGAGCTCCAGCGTCGATCCGATGTTTCCCGGCTGGTTCGATGACCGGCAGCAACGCAAGCGCACGGAGGACATCATCGGGACGGTCGCCCTTGCCCTGATGGTGGCAGCCATGTTGGTCGCGATCTGGCTGCGCATGACCGGTCCATGAGGCCGCGGCTCTGATGGGATTC
This sequence comes from Polyangiales bacterium, assembly GCA_049691835.1. Lineage (GTDB taxonomy): Bacteria > Myxococcota_A > Polyangia > Polyangiales > Houyiibacteriaceae > SG8-38. The sequence goes on along the minus strand of JBAVOF010000221.1, from coordinate 3,107 downwards.
GCCCTTCAGAACTCGGGACGGTCTTGGTGTTGGCCGAACACGTCGCGAAACACGTCGCAGATTTCCTGCTCGGTGCAGTACGCTTTCGCGGCTTCGATGATGCTCGGCATGACGTTGCGGTCGCTGCGACAGGCGTCCCCTATGGCGGCCAGGCACCTCGACACCGCGGCGGAGTCCCGCTCCGCCTTGACTTTGGCGAGGTTCTGGACCTGCTCGCCTTGAATCGCGGGATCCACTCGGAGCGTGGGGATGTCCGGCTGCCCCTCCTGCTCATACTTGTTGACACCCACGACGGTCTTTTCGCCGCTTTCGATCTGCCTTTGTAGCCGGTAGGCCGAGGCCGCGATCTCGCGTTGCGGATATCCATGCTCGACCGCTTCGACCATGCCGCCGAGCTCGTCGATCTTGCGGATGTAGTCCATGGCCTCTCCCTCGAGGCGATTGGTCATCCATTCGACGAAGTAGCTCCCGCCCAAGGGGTCGATGGTGTTCGCCACACCGGACTCTTCGGCGATTATCTGTTGCGTGCGAAGCGCCACCGTCACGGCTTCCTCGGTTGGCAGCGCAAACGTCTCGTCCAGACTGTTGGTGTGTAGCGACTGGGTCCCCCCGAGAACCGCAGCCATCGCTTGAAGCGCGACGCGAGCGACGTTGTTGTAAGGTTGCTGAGCGGTGAGCGACACACCGGCGGTCTGCGCGTGCGTTCGCAACATGAGAGAGCGAGGGTTCTTCGGGTCGAACCGATCCCGCATGAGCCGTGCCCACATGCGTCGCGCGGCGCGGAACTTCGCTATCTCTTCGAAGAAATCGCTGTGGACGTCGAAGAAGAACGAGAGGCGCGGGGCAAAGTCGTCGACATTCAAGCCTCGCTCCACAGCCCACTTCACGTACTCCAAGCCGTCCGCAATCGTGAAAGCAAGCTCCTGTGCCGCGGTCGATCCCGCCTCGCGAATGTGGTAGCCGCTGATGCTGACACTATTCCACCGGGGGACCTCGTTGGCGCAGAACTCGATCGAGTCCGTGACGATTCGCATCGCGGGGCGCGGAGGTACCACCCATGCATGTTGTGCGATGAACTCTTTGAGGCAGTCGTTCTGAACGGTGCCGCCGATCTTGTCCCGCGCGATCCCGCGCTTATCGGCCAACGCCACGTAGAAGCCGAGGAGCACGGCTGCTGGGCCGTTGATCGTCATCGAGGTAGTGACCTTGTCGAGGGGAATCTGGTCGAAGAGGACCTCCATGTCCCGCAGCGTATCGACCGCCACGCCCACCATGCCCACCTCCCCAAGTGAGCGGGGCGAGTCGCTGTCGTATCCCATCAAGGTGGGGAAATCGAACGCTGTCGAAAGACCCGTTTGCCCTTGTGCGAGCAGGTATCGGAAACGCTCGTTCGTCTGGCGGGGCGTACCGAACCCAGCGAACATCCGCATGGTCCAAAGGCGTCCGCGATACATCGTTGGTTGGACACCGCGGGTATACGGAAACTGTCCTGGAAGCCCGAGGGCCCGTTGGTAGTCGTCATCGAAGTCGGCTGGGGTGAGCAGGTCCGGCACCTCCAAGTCGCTGTGCGTGACGAAACGTTCCTTGCGCAACGGCTGATTCCCAGCGGCGTCAGGTATGTCCTGCGCGCGCCAACGGGCAACCTCTTCGCGCAATCGATCTCGCTCGTCACGCGGCGGCCGGTCGGCTTCTCGTTTCTTCGCTGGATCCGCCGTCACCGGAACCTCCTGCTAGTTCTCTACCGTGTCCTGCGCCCCTGGGAAAGGCAAGACCTCGCCGCGAATCACCTGCAGCATGCCTTCGACTTCCAGCGCAACTTCGAGCTCCGGGTCCGTCTCCAAGAAGCGCTCGAGGTAGCGCTTGGCGGTTTGATTTTCGCCCTTCTGGAAGAGAGCGGCACCCACGAGAAAAAGGCCGTCGGCATCATCGGCTCGTTTCCGAAGAATGCTCTGACCCATTCGAATCGCGCGGTCGTACTCCCCCATCATGCGCAGTGCCTGCCCAGCGCCCACCATCGCACCGAGGTAATCGGGAACGAGCTGAAGCGCTTCGACGTAGCTCTTGAGCGCCTCGGCGTACGCTTCCTTTTGGAAATACGCATGACCAAGGAACTGATACGCGTACTCGTTGTCTGGATGCTCGTGCACCACCCGAACCAGCTCGTCGATCGCCTGGTCGAGCTCACCAGCATGAAGAAGCTCCATCCCCTCCTCCGCTGCTTCCCAGCGTTGAGCTTGCGCGTCGTTCACGGAGGGCTCGTCAATTCCGCTTGCCATAGTCGATCGAGCCGGCGCGCGTTCGATCCCGGGGCTGCACTCCGGAGGCCAGGGCACCGAGGGCAAGCAAGAGGAACAAGACGCCTCCGACGAGCAGCGCGATGCCCATCAATTGACGACTGTCCAAGACCCAATAGCAAACTCCGGCGACGACCAAGGTCAGGACAGCAACGGCGGCGGATGCACGGATCTGCAGTCGACGACGCCGATGTGCGCTGGCCTCCGCTTCGCGCTTGGCTTCTTTCGCGTTCTTGGATCGCTCCCTGCGTGCTTGGCGGCGCTCGTTCGTTTTCTTCGCCATGCTGAGAGCATACTACTGAATCGCCCGACGGGCCCGATCCGCCAGGTTGCCGTTTGGCACGAGCTTCAGGTACTTCTCGTACGCTTCCCGTGCGGCTGGTGAGTTGTCGCTGGAAAGCGCCTCGCCCAGGTAGAACCACGCCTCCGCTGGTGTGCCTCTCAGGGAGATCGACTGCCGAAACAAGTTGCGGGCCGCATCCCGCTCGCCTCGCTCGTAGTGAACGCGGGCCAGCTGGTAGATGGCCGCCGCTTCAAGACCTGGACGCGCATCGACGCCCCGAGCGAGCTGCAACGCCCGAGTCGCGTTCTTCATCGCATCGGGGTACTTCTTCGCACGTAAGAAGCTATCGCCCATCCCGACGAGCGCCGGAGCGTAGTCGGGATCGATGTCGAGCGCGCGTCGATAGTAGTTCGCGGCCGCTGCGGTCTGCCCCCGCGCTTGGAGCACCTCTGCGCGTGCCGTGAGCTCCTCGGGGTCGTTCGACGCGAGCCCCGCCTGCACGACCGCTCCGTCGGGCACCTGGTCGCGCT
>JBAVOF010000220.1:0-7500 GCA_049691835.1 Polyangiales bacterium | reverse complement strand
GCTCACTCTAGGGTTCGTGGCCGAAGATCTATTGGTGCAAGGAGCGGTGGAAGAATTCCCCCTGCTTGCCTTTGCACTGATTCTCGCCACGGCGCTGAATGGCGTTTCCGTGATACGGGCGTTCTTCACGCTCTTCAGTGGATCGGCGAAGCACATTGGGGAAAGTGATCTCACCCGACGAGAGACTGGCGCTTTGACGGTGCTGATGGCCACCTTGCTCCTCGCAGGGTTGTTTCCAGGCGGGACGGTTCGGCGTCTCGAGCGTGTCACCAAGCACGAAACGCAACCTGCTACCGTCGTTCAGGCCCCCGGCGCCCTGTCCGACGCGTCACCGCCTTGAACACGCGCTGGAACATCGCGGCATCGCGGGAGACAGGCGCGTTCTGGTCCTTCTTGTCACCCGACTCGGGATAGAGCTGATAGGCGGCACTGAGGATGCGATCGACGGCGTTGGGAACGAAGCCGTAGGCGAGCTCGAATAGATTCCCAAACGGGGTAGCCACCCGCTTCGGCTGGTGAACGATGCCCTCCACGACGAGATCGGCCGCCTGCTCGGCGCTTAGCATCGGGAACGAGTCGTAAATGGTCGTCGACTGCATCATGGGTGTCTTGACGAGCGGCATGTAGATCGTCGTGACCTTCACCCCATCCTTCAGCGCTTCCACGGCAACGATTCGGCTGAACGCGTCCAGCGCTGCTTTGCTGGCGATGTACGCTCCGTATCTCGGAACGTTCACCTGGACACCGATCGTCGACATGTTGAGGATCTGACCACTTTGCTGCGCGCGCATCCCGGGGAGAAACCCCATGATGAGCCGCACGGCGCCCAGAAAGTTGAGCGCGAGCGTTCGCTCGAAGTCGTGGACGCGATCGTATGACTTCTCGACGCTACGGCGGATCGAAATGCCCGCATTATTGACGAGAATGTCGACCTTGCCGTGCTGGGCAAGGATCGTCGCAATCAGGCGCTCGGTGTCCTCGGCGTTCGAGAGGTCGCCGGGGTATGCGAACGCGACGCCGCCACGCCCCTCGATGCTCCGCTTGATCTCTTCGAGCTTGTCCGCGGAGCGCGCAACTAGCAGGACCTTGGCACCTGCATCCCCCAAGCGGTTGGCGAGCGCCTCGCCGATTCCGCTAGACGCGCCGGTGATGACCACCGCGCGGCCGCTGACCCGCTCGCGCAGCGCCTTGTTGCGGGGATCGGTCATAGGTCGGAGCTCATGGGAAACGGCGTTTCTCGTCTGGGAGATCGAGCGCCAGCGTGCCGCCGGGATTGAGCACGTTCTTGGGGTCGAAGTGGCGCTTGAGCGCGCGCAGCACTTCGAGCTCGTTCCGGCCCAGTTGGCCTTCGAGCCAGGGCGCCGTCATTTTCCCGATTCCGTGATGGTGGCTCATCGTCGCACCGGACGATTGGATGGCGTCGAGCATTCCGCGGTGGAACTCCACGAACTCCTGGTGTCCCATTTTTGCGATGAAGATGAAATACAGATTCGCCCCCTGCGGGTAGCAGTGCGACATGTGCGTCATGCACACGGTTTGGGGTCTGCTCTTCACGTATGCCCGCACGTGCTCATGCACCTTCGGCAGGTCCTGCCAGTTGGTGGCACACTCGAGCGTGTCGATGATGATCCCGTAGTCCTGGAGGTCTTCGCGCATGTACGGGTCGGCAAATCGGCCGTGCTCCCACTTCTTGGTGATGAAGCCGGTAGTGTACATCCCGCCGAACGATCGACACACCGCGCCGAGGCGGTGTTTGACCATCGCGGTATATGCCCGGTCTCCGTCGACCGTCCCCAACATCAGGCAACGCTCTCCCTTCTTGAAGCCCCGCAGGCTCACGAGGGTGTCGATTGGCGTTCCCTCGACCCCATAAAGCTTGAACGCCACATCGGTCTCTTCGGGATCCGACAATCGGAAGACGGACGGGAAGCCGAATTCGGACTGCATGACTTCACGCACCGCGGCGATCGCTCGGGCCCAGTCCGGAAAGATGAAGCTGAAGCGGCGCGTGTTCTCCGGCTGGTAGCGGAAGACTTTCAACGTGACCGCAACCAAGATCCCGTAGGCCCCCTCGCTCCCGATCATGATCTGATCGATGTTGGGTCCCGTTGCATACGCAGGGACATCGACCGTCTTGATCGTACCGACCGGCGTGACGTACTCCTGACTGAGCACCAGGTCCTCGGCCTTTCCGTAGTACGTAGAGTTCTGACCCGCTCCACGCGTCACGACCCAACCGCCCACCGAGGAGAACTCGAAGGACTGAGGGAACTGGCCGCAGGTGTACGCGTGAGGGGCACCGAAGCGCTCGCGGGCGTGATTGAGCGCAGCTTCGAGCTCCGGCCCTAGAATGCCAGGTTCGACGGTCACGGTTTGGTTGACCGCGTTCAATGACAAAACACGGTTCATGTGCGTCCCGAGGTGGATCGACACTCCCGCTTTGAAGCACTCCGTGCCCCGGGTAACGCTCGAGCCGGCGCCGAACGTGTAAAGCGGGATTTCATGCTCATGGCAGTAGCGAACGATCTTCTCGACATCATCCCGGTCGCGCGGGTGAAGCACCAGGTCAGGCAGGTTCTCGACCTGGCGATCACGCAGACGAAGCGCGTCGAGCATGGTTTTGCCGTAGGACACGCGCAGTCGGGAGTACACGTCGTCGCTCACGTTCGCGTCGCCCAAGAGGTTGCGGAAGAAGCTGACTTGGTCTGGCGTCAACGTGAGCGGAGCGTCGGCGGTCACTTCTTCGAGCCCGAGCTTCTGTGGTTTCTGAAAATAAGCGTCGTCCAGCTCGAAGATGTCCTTCATCAACGCGTAGAGCCGCGGATTTGGATGCTTGTATGCTTCGGGCGCTCCCCACTTGAACGCCGATCGATACGACCGCTCTGGTAGCGCCCCCTCGAACCATTGCGGAGTGAACGAATCCTTGCCTGTCATCTTCTTGCTCTCTTGTGTGCCGACGATTGCTCTTGCCTGGGGGGTTGAAGCGGCATGTCCCACGGGGTGCCGACCAACGCCAACCTGAGTTTCTGGAGTAGGGACGGCTGTACACGGCCGGGCCGAAGTGGAAGCTCGTGCTCCTTCACCAGCCCCGAATCGAGGCCCTCGATCGGCTCGAGGGCCCCAAAGGGCGCCAGCAGCTGGTCGACGGCCCGCCGTTCGTGCTCCCCGAGGCGGCCGTACTCGGTTTGCAGCACCTCGAGGCAATACACACGGTAGCGAAGAACCTTGAGCCCCCTGTAAGTAACGTCATGCGCCTCGTGATCGAAGCGAGTCTCGCCCCTGGTCCAAGCTTGGGCATTGCCTCGGAGAAATGGCCAGTATGTCTGCGCGATCTCGCGCAGGAAGTACTCCCAACCCGCATGTGAGAAATCGCTGAGGCTCAAATCACGATCAAGCCGGCAAGCGCGCTCGTTCCAAAGTCGGCCGACCCAAGCGTAGACTGCGGGTGCACGCTCCTCCATCACGCGACTCGGCGTCGGGTCCTGCGCGTAGTGACGAAACATGGGACCAAACAAACCGATGTCGACGAGGGTTGGGCGACTGCCGAGCAGGTACGGCTGGTCGTCGAGGAGCTTGCTCATTGCGTCGAGTAGATCGAGGTACTGCTGCCTGATATGCGGCTCGGTTTCAGAGCTCAGGCCATCGCCTTTGAGATACGTCGCAATCTGTCGTCGTCCGTAGTACCAACCCGCAAGCCAGTTGGGGGCCGGGAGGTCGCCAAGCACTTCGCGTCCGATGCGCCTCATGAGCAGCCTGCGGGACTCGACGGGCTGCCAGCGCCAATAGAGCGCGGCGCGCCAACACCATTCGTCCGCATAGTCCTCGACGAGCTTCGACATGAATCGGAGGACGGGGTCGCTGGGGATCACCGGCGGCTCGGGATACTGGGATTCGAGCCATTCGATCATCGGGGTCGTGTCCTTGAGCCAGTCGCCGTTGGCGAGCCGGAGCACGGGCACCTTCATCAGGCCGGTCGCTGGAAGGATCTCGTCGCGCATCATCTTGGAATCGACCACCCTTCGTTCGAACGGGATCTCCTTGTAGCGAAGGTAGGCCTCCATCTTGCCGCTAAAATACGACATGTCCGCCACATAGGCGGTGATCGGTTCCCAGTCGGGATGTCGTGACTGCTGCAAGCCGGTTCCTGCCGTTTTCCGTGAGCGAGTGGAACGTTGCAAGGTAACATGCCACGCGCGCCAGCAAAGATCACAGGGGAATCGAATGGCAAAGGAGTCTCGAATGAGCGAAAGAGAAATCGCCTTGATCACCGGTGCGTCGATGGGCATCGGAGAGGAGCTCGCTAGAATCTTCGCGGCCGACGGATGCGATCTCGTCCTGGTTGCCCGAAGCGAGCAGAAACTTCACCACCTGGCAGAAGAGCTCGAACGCGCCCATGGCATCAGGGTCCACGTGGTACCGTCGGACCTGGCGGACCCCACCGCGCCGGCGAGCATCTTCGCAGCTCTGGAGCACAAGGGGCTGGAGCTCGATTACCTGGTCAACAACGCTGGCTTTGGCGCGAGCGGAGCCTTTGCGGAGCTCGACCTGCAGCGACAGTTGAACATGCTGCAGGTCAACATCGATGCGCTCGTCGCCCTCACCCATCTTGCTTTGCAGGGAATGCTCGCGCGTAAGAAGGGCCGTATTCTGAACATCGCGTCGACCGCTGGCTTTCAACCGGGACCGGACATGGCCGTCTACTATGCAACCAAGGCGTTCGTGATCATGTTCTCCGAGGGAATCGCGGAAGAGGTGAAGGCCGACGGTGTGACCGTGACCGCGCATTGTCCCGGTGCCACTGCAACAGGCTTCGCCGAAACCGCCGGGAACGCGAAGAGCATCTTGTTCAAGCTCGGGGCATCGCCGGCGAACAAGGTTGCAAGGCATGCATACCGTTCGATGATGAAGGGTAAGGTTATCGCGATTGAGGGCTTGCTCAATCGGCTCGCCGCGTTCAGTGTCCGCTTCAGTCCGAGAGCACTGGTCCGAAAGCTCACCCGTTGGATGAATCAGACATCATGAAGCGCAACTTCTGCTCAGCTGCCGGAGCGATCGCGCTCCTCTTTGTTACCTCGGTCGTCTCAGCCCAGGGGGCTTGGTCCTATGAACCGCCGCCCACGCAAACCTACTCGAGCCGCCCGGTCGAGCAGTACCCGGCGCCTCCTGCTTCCTCGCGCGAGCCCTTGGAACGGGGCCTCATCGGAGCGTTCAACATCGGCGTGCCCATCATGTTGGACGTAGACAGCGACGTCGTGCGTCCCGGCGTCGATCTCAACGGCTTTGGTGGTCTCGACATGGAGTACGTGGTTTTCGGGCTCGGGGCCGGAGCTATGTGGACGCCGATCAACTCCGACCAAATCTCGGGCGCGCCTCCGGGGTCCGGCTACGGTCGAAGCCCAATGACCCGCCTCTACTTTTCGCCGGAGGTCCGAGTGCAAGTGCCCAACAAGAGCCCGATCGTTCCATACCTAGGCGTGACTTTCGACGCGAACTGGTGGCGCGTGCACTCCTATGACGTGGTGGCCTGCGGCGCGTTCTACTGCAGGACGTACGCGGTCTTCCTCTTCACCCCGGGCATGACCGCAAAGGTCGGCTTCGCGTTCAAGGTCTCGGACGGCACCTACATCGACGTCGGTGCGAAATACTCGCTCTCAGGTCCCGGCAACTTCTTCCCAAGCCGACAGCAATGGGTCACGCCGTACGCCGGCATACTCTTCCGCTGACGCTACGCGTACTTCTTCAGCTCCAAACGCGCAACCATGCCCCTGTGCACCTCGTCGGGGCCGTCTGCTAAGCGGAGCGCACGAGCCATCGCGAGCAGTCGCGTGAGCTCGGGGTCCGACAGACCCTCCCCGCCGTGAATTTGAATGGCCGCATCGACGACCGATTGCAAAACGTTCGGAGCGATGACTTTGATCGCGGAAATGTCGACGAGTGCTCCGAAGGTGCCGTATGTGTCGAGGGCCCAGGCTGCCTTCATCGTCAAGAGGCGCGCTTGATCGATCGCCATCCGGGAATTCGCGATGATGTCGCGGTTGCCGCCCAGGTTCGAAAGCGGTTTGCCGAACGCAATTCGATGGACCGCACGTTCGCACAGGCGCTGCAGCGCTCGCTCAGCGGCGCCGATCGCGCGCATGCAGTGATGGATGCGCCCCGGGCCAAGGCGTCCCTGGGCGATTTCGAACCCGCGGCCCGGCCCCGCAATGACGCTGCTGGCCGGCAGGCGGACGTTCTCGAACAGCACCTCGGCATGACCGTGTGGTTCGTCCAGGTGGCCGAAGACCGGCAGCATGCGCAAGGTCTTGACCCCAGGCGCGTCAGTGGGGACGAGCACCATCGAATGGCGTTGATGCCGCCCCGCAGTGGGATCGCTGACGCCCATGAAAATGTAGAAGGCGCAACGCGGGTCGCCGGCGCCACTGGTCCACCACTTCTGACCGTTGAGGATCACTTCGTCACCAACGACTTCACACGTCGCTTGCATGTTGGTGGCGTCGCTCGACGCGACCGCCGGTTCAGTCATGGCGAAGCCGGAGCGGATCTCTCCAGCGAGCAATGGCTCGAGCCACCGCTTCCTCTGCTCCTCGGAGCCGTACTTCACCAGAACCTCCGCGTTGCCGGTATCGGGTGCGCTGCAGTTGAAAACTTCCGGAGCCAAGAAGCTCCGTCCCGTGATTTCCGCGACCGGCGCGTAGTCCCGATTGTCGAGGCCAGCACCGTATTTCTCGTCCGGCAGGAAGAGATTCCAGAGGCCGAGCTCCCGGGCCTCCGCCTTCAGCTCCTCGAGGATGGGAGGGATCTTCCAGTCACGCCAGTCGTCGCTACCAACCAGCTGATCGAGGTAGGTCTGTTCGTTAGGCACGACGCGCTCGCGAACGAATCTCTCCGCCTGCGCCATCACGCTCGTCGCCCGTTCAGAATGCGCGAAGTCCATGCTCCCCTCTCATACCCCAAGGCTCGGGACAAATCACGCGGGAAGTAGGCAGATCCAATGCTACGGTTCGCGAAACGCAGGGAGAGCACGAACATGGCAACACAGACCAATCCCCTGATCGACGACGGCCTCGTAGATTTCCTCCTCTACTCGGTTCTCGATGCTGAGTCACTCTGCAACCTCGAAGCGTATGAACAGCATTCGAAGGAGACCTTCGACCTCTACATCGACAGCGTCCGGCGCTTCGCGCGGCGGGACCTGCTACCGACCTACAAGCCGATGGACGAGGAGCCGCCCGTATTTCGCGACGGCCGCGTCCACACGCATCCCGCACTGCCCGACCTCTTCGAACGAATGGTCGACCTCGGTTTGCTGACAGCAACGCGTCCGGAGGCGGTGGGGGGCCAGCAGATTCCAATGCTCGTGCACACCATGGCGAGTGCATACCTCATGGCCGCCAACCTCAGTGCCTACGGTTTCGTCGGCCTCACTGTCGGCGCCGCGCATCTAATCGAGGCGTTTGGGACCGACGAGCTCAAAGAGCGGTTCATGACGAAGATGTACTC
>JBAVOF010000219.1:0-4753 GCA_049691835.1 Polyangiales bacterium | reverse complement strand
GACGAAGTTCCTTCCGGACACCTCGAGGGCGAGCCACTTCACATCCGCGTCCAGGCCAGAGTCGCGCGGCTCGCCTCACCGCTCTTATAGCGGGTGCGAAACGGTCCGTGTAAGCTCTCCCGATGATGCCTCACATCGAGCCTCCCCTCTCTATCGAGGACGCCTGCGAGGTGCAGCTCATCAAAGGTCCGAACATTGGGTCGATACCAGAGATGGACCCGCTTCCAGCCGTCGTCGAGCACGACTATGCCCGTGTCGAGCGCGACTCGGTGATCCGCTTCTCGGACCTCCATGCCACATTGCGAGACGGCGACGAAGTCCATGCGAAGCTCGACGGGCATCCGATTCGGTTCCGTCACAGGCTTTCACCACGTCAGCTCGAAATCCTGTTTCAGGGCGGGCTGATCCCCTGGCTGCGCGCGCGGTTGCAGGGATCCTCCACGGGGCCGAGATTCATACTTCAGGGTCATGCGAGCGAGTAGGGTTGCGAAAACGTCCTGGTTTCACGATGGTCTTGATCTGACAGCTAGGAGGCCCCCATGGCAGACGCACAAGAAGCCCGTAAGGTCGCAGAAGAGTCGAGAGAAAAAGTCTGGAGCGGCGAGAGCTTCATGCGCGACCTGTTCCTCGGCGATTTCCGGATCGACCTGCTCGAACAACTCCCACTCGATGAGCCCACTCGACCCGAGTTCCTCGAGTTCTATCGCACGATGAAGGCCTTCCTTCAGAACGAGGTCGACTCGGTGAAGATCGACGAGACCGGAGAGTACCCACCGGAGCTGATTCGACGCCTCACAGAGCTCGGCGCATTCGGCATGAAGATTCCCAAAGAGTACGGCGGACTCGGGCTGACCCATCCCGAGTACGTACGAGTCATGGAGCTGGCGGGCTCCTACGACAGCAACGTCATCGCGCTCATCTCCGCGCACCAGGCGATCGGCGTTCCGCAACCCGTGAAGCTCTTCGGGACCGAAGCACAGAAGAAGAAGTTCCTGCCGCGCTGTGCCAAAGGGGCGATCTCCGCGTTTGCCCTCACCGAACCGGCCGTCGGCTCCGATCCTGCCCGGCTCGCGACCATCGCGGAGCCCTCTGAAGACGAGACGCACTACGTTCTCAACGGGCAGAAGCTCTGGTGCACCAACGGCACGCTTGCCGAGCTCATCGTCGTCATGGCGCGCAACCCGACGACCAAGAAGATCAACGCCTTCGTCGTCGAGATGGACTGGCCCGGAGTGCAAGTCGAGCATCGCTGCCATTTCATGGGCCTTCGCGCGCTCGCCAACGCCGTCATCAGCTTCCAGGACGTCAAGGTTCCAAAGGAAAACTTGATCGGCAAGGAAGGCGATGGGCTCAAGATCGCGTTGGTCACACTCAACACCGGCCGGCTCAGCCTTCCAGCGGCCACCTCGGGGTCCGCGAAGAGGTTCGTCGAGATCGCTCGCAAGTGGTCCAACGCCCGCGTGCAGTGGGGCGTTCCAGTCGGCAAGCACGAGGCGGTGACACACAAGAACGCCTACTTGCTGTCGTCGGCGTTCGCGATGGAGTCGATCGCCTACGTGGTTGGCGAGCTCGCAGATCGCAAGGACACGGACATCCGACTCGAGGCAGCAGCAGCCAAAGAATGGAACACCGTCCGCAACTAGAGGCTTTCCGATGAGACCCTGCAGATTCGTGGCGGCCGGGGCTACGAAACCGAAAGCTCGCTCGAGGCTCGCGGCGAGCCCGCAATCGGCGTCGAACGCGCGCTGCGGGACAATCGCATCAACCTGATCTTCGAGGGATCGAGCGAGATCATGCACCTCTTCATCGCGCGCGAGGCGGTCGACAAGCATCTTCAGGTCGCAGGCACGCTGGCCAATCCCGACGCGACCCTGGGTCAGCGCTTGGGCGCGCTGCCGGGGATCGCCGCGTTCCACGCATGGTGGTATCCAACCCGCTGGCTGCGATGGAGCCTTTGGCCGAGCTTCTCTCGCTATGGGAAGCTCGCGCGACATCTGCGCTTCGCATCACGCGCTTCGGCGCGACTGGCCCGCAACGTATTTCACGGCATGGCACGCTTCGGTCCAGGGCTCGAACGGCGACAAGGTTTTCTGTTTCGGATCGTCGACATCGGCCTCGAGATCTTCGCGCTCGCAGCCACGGTGAGGCGCGCGGACAAGCTCCGACAGGACGGTGCTGAGCACGCCGAGGAGGCCGTTGCGCTGGCGGACTACTTCGCCCGCCAGAGCCGTCGACAGATCGACGCGCTGTTTCGCGGCCTCTGGCGCAACGACGATGCGCAGGCGACACGCATTGGCCTCGCCATGCTCGAGGGAAAGCACGAGTGGGTCGAGCGATCCATTCCGGAGCTCCCTTTCACCATCGACGACCTCCGACCCAAGACCATGGAGCAGATCTTCGACGAAAGAACGACGGCCACGGGAAAGAAGTCCGGCGCCGAGCCCGCGCCGCCCGAAGAACGCCGCATCGCATAGCGCAGCGCGACTCAACGGGCGCACGTCGACGCGAGGCGCGCCAAAGGAGACCATTCCCGTGCCCGCGATTGCGAGCCTCTTAGCCCACCGGGCTCGAGCCGAGCGCATTCAACGCCGGTCCGCGGATCGGCTCGCGCTCAGCCTAGGTCGAACACCTTGGCGGCGTTCTGATAGAGAAAGAGGTGTCGCGTCGCTTCGCTCAGGCCGAGGACATCGAGTTGCTCGATGCATTTGGCAGGCTGGATCATCGGATAGTTGCTGCCGAACAACACCTTGTGTGGGCCGGGGCCCTTCATGAAGCGCACGAGCGCCTCTGGGTAGCGCTCGGGCGTATAGGCCGACGTGTCGATGTATACGTTCTCGTACTTCGTGGCCAGCGAGATCATTTCTTCGGTCCAGGGGTAACCGATGTGACCGCCAACGATCTTCAGCTCGGGAAACTCGCACGCCCCCTCGACGAGATAGGGAATGGGGCGCCCGGGATCGCTCGGACGAAGTGGGCCCGCATGTCCGACCTGCAAACAGAAAGGCACTCCCAGCTCCACGCACTCTGCATAGATCGGGTAATAGTGCCGATCGTTGGGCGGAAGTCTCCACAACCAAGGAAGCTGGCGCACGGCGACGAAACCAAGCTCCTTCACGCAGCGCCGCAGCTCGCGGACCCCATCCATCGGGCGATGCAGATCCACGGAGCAAACGCCGGCGAACCGGTCCCGGTGCGTCTTCACGGTGCGCGCCACTTCGTCGTTGCCGAGCAGAGGTCCCGCCGGTCCCCACCAGGCGGAGACCAACGCTTTGGTGACGCCCGCGCTGTCGAGCGATGCAAGCGTGAGCGCCACCGGAATCTCGTCGGGAACGAAGTCGAGCTTCATCCAACGCCGGAGCGAGGCAAACATCTCGTGTTTGAGAAACGCTGCGGTCGGGTGCTGAATCCACGCGTCGATGATTGGCTCGCCCATGGGCCGATTGTCCGTCCGACGGTCCGCGTGCGCAAGCAAGACTGAGGGGGACACGCCTTCCGCTGTGTGATACCGCGCATTCACCTCGCAGGTTGGCGCTTACGCGATCACATCGATGCTCAGCGGAAACCGAGAAAGCGGGTCGCACCTGCCTTCGCGTAGGACGATCGGGTTTTCGTAGCGGAAGCCGATGTCCTCGTCCGGACACGCATACTGCATCGCGCAAATGATCAGCTCGCCAGGTTGGTACACGTGCTCCGGGTTGGTCCAATACGGAAACGGCCCGTCGTTGAGACCGATGCGCCACTCGTCCCCCATCAAACCAATGCCGTGCTCGAAACCCGGCACCATGTAATCCGCAAAGCCCCGGTCGTCGGCAAAATCGATCATTTGTTCCGCGAGATCTGACGGAGTGATTCCGGCTCGGTATGTCTCGAGCGTCAGTTTGACGATGTCGACGAAATTGTTCGCGTGCCATTGCTGCCGATCGGTCGCCGGCGCGATCAGATAGTTGTGCGCGTGGTCCCCCAAGCCCAACTTGAACATCGCGTGAAGGTCGACCATCAGTGGTTCGCCTGCTCGGAGCAGTCGACGAGAAGCCGGTGTGCAAGCGCCGCCGACGAGCCCGGTGCGGTAGCCGCACGCGATTTCATTGCCACCCGTGAACGACCACTCCCATTCACTTCCGGCTTTGCGCATCGCGTGCGCTGCAATACCTGCGATCTCGGTTTCGGTCTTGCCTCTCCACCCACCGTCGCGTATCGCGTCCAATACCGCTTGATGACCTATGTCGACGAGACGCGAGGCTTCCCGGAACCGATTGATGGTGCCCTCGTCTTTGATGGTCGCCAATCGATCTACGATGGTGTGCGCATTCACCAACTCACAGCCTGGCAGCGCGTCCGAGTACCGTTCGTACTCGTAGTGGGTGAGATTGCCCTCCGGCAAGTAGTTCGACATGCCGCTTTCGATGCCCACGCGGCCCTTTGCGCCCGGTAGTTGCGCTTTGATGAAATCGGCGATCAGCTCGATTTGATCCTGCCCGCCCATGGGAGCGAAGCCCATCACGTGATCCTCGTCGAGCCAGGAATCGTCCTGCAGCCGCGCTGCATCGATCACGAAAGTGAAAGCCGTGGGTAGCCCTTCAGCGGGGATCACGACGAAGCTGCGCCAGGGCGCAAACGCGTCGAGCGTCCAGGACAGAGTCCGAAGCCGAGAGCCCAGGTAGACGTCGATACCCTCCTTGGCCATCGCCGACTGAATCGCCTGAATCCTTCCAGGGCAGTCGATGAAGTAGGGATCATCCGGTGTCGTCATCAC
>JBAVOF010000218.1:0-2738 GCA_049691835.1 Polyangiales bacterium | reverse complement strand
AAGCAGATGTCCATTGGGATGCGCGCCTGTGCATTCACATCGGGGAGTGTGGCCGCGCCAAGAACGAGCTCTTCGTCGGGGGCCGCCAACCCTGGTGCCAACCGGACCTGGTGGAGCCGGAGGAGGTTGCCGACGTGGTCAGCCGGTGTCCCACTGGCGCCCTCACGTACGATCGCAAAGATGGCGGTGCCGCAGAGGTCGCGGAGACCGAGAACGTGGTCTCGATCATGTACAACGGTCCGCTGTACGTTCGAGGCGATCTCGAGATCGACGGTGCGGAGCAGGACATGCTCGGTGTCCGGTTCCGAGCCGCGCTTTGTCGCTGCGGGCAATCCCAGAGCAAGCCGTTCTGCGACAACAGTCACGAGGATGTCCCCTTCAAGGACTCCGGAGCAGTCGGGGAAAGTGGGGAAGGGTTCGACGCCTCGGGTGGACCTCTCAAGATCGATCGCGCGCCGAACGGGCCGCTCCTGTTGAGCGGCAACTTCACGATCATGGCGGCGAGCGGTCGCAAAGCCTGGAAGGGCACGAAGGCAGCCCTCTGCCGCTGCGGGCATTCCAAGAACAAGCCGTTCTGCGACGGTACGCACAAGGTGGTGGGGTTCAACGCGCAATGAGCTCGGCCACGTCGTGGCAGGAGGTGCAGGTGAGTTTTTCGACCATGATGGATCGACCGCTCCTGATCTCGGATCTATTCGAGCATGGGCGGCGTCTCTATGCGAAGAGCCGCGTGATTACGGTCGGCGAGGGCGGTGACCGGATTGCGAGCTACGCGGACGTTGCGGATCGTACGGAGCAACTCGCCAAGTCCCTCATCAAGTTGGGCGTCGGGCGCGAGGACCGAGTTGGCACGTTCTGCTGGAACAGTCAGGAGCACCTGGAGGCGTATTTTGCGATCTCCTCGATGGGTGCGGTCATGCACACGCTGAACATTCGCCTGTTTCCCGAACAACTCGCATTCGTGATCAATCACGCCCAAGACAAAGCAATCATCGTCGACGACAACTTGATTCCTCTGTTGGCGAAGGTAGCCAAGGAGATCAAGACGGTGGAGCACATCATCGTCGTGGGGAGCGGCGACGATACACCCCTTCGCGAAGCATCGCGCGCTACGCTCCACCGTTATGAGGAGCTCTTGACGTCGGAGTCGCCCGGTATCGACTGGCCGGTTCTAGACGAACGGGCCCCCGCCTCGATGGCATACACCAGTGGCACGACCGGGGATCCGAAGGGCGTCGTCTATAGTCACCGGTCCACGCTCTTGCACTCGTACGGGATTACCTCCGGGGCGGTCACCGGTCTCAACGAGAATGATACCATCCTCACCATCGTCCCGATGTTTCACGCCAACTGTTGGGGGCTGCCCTACGCGGGTTGGTGGGTCGGCGCCGACTTCCTCCAGCCGACGTGCTTTCTTCAGCCGGAGCCACTGGTCGCCATGATCGAACGCCACCGGCCGACGTTTGCCGGCGCGGTCCCGAGCATTTGGACCGGCGTGCTGCACTACGGCGAGCACAAGGACATCGATCTCTCATCCTTCCGCTTGGTCATCTGCGGCGGCTCGGCCGTGCCGGACTCGTTGATGAGAGCCTTCGAGGAGCGCTACGGCGTGACGATCTTGCAGCTCTGGGGGATGACGGAAACCAGCCCGCTCGGGACCATAGCGTCCGTGCCGCGGGGCGTTGCCCACGAAGAGGCATGGCGCTGCCGGGCTCGGACCGGCCGCCCGGTAGCGGGTATCGAGCTGCGCACCGTGGACGACCGCGGGCACACGTTGCCCTGGGACGGGACCTCGGTCGGAGAAATCGAAGTTCGCGGTCCGTGGGTGACCGGTAGCTACTACGGAGTCGAGGCCCCGGAGCGTTTCCACGACGGCTGGCTGCGCACGGGCGACGTGGGTTTCGTAGATGAGCGCGGCTATGCGCAGATCACGGATCGGGCCAAAGACGTGATCAAGTCGGGTGGCGAATGGATCTCGTCGGTCGAGCTCGAGAACACCATCATAGCCCATCCGGAAGTTGCCGAAGCGGCTGTGGTGGGCGTGCCCGACGATAAATGGGACGAGCGCCCGCTCGCATGCGTCGTTCGCAAGAAAGGCAGCACAGTCAGCCCCGAGGAGCTTCGCACCTACCTCGAAGGCAAGGTAGCGAGCTGGTGGCTCCCCGAGCGCTGGGCCTTCGTCGAGGAAATCCCGAAAACGAGCGTTGGCAAGTTCGACAAGAAGGTCCTCCGCAACCAGCACGCGGCGGGCGAGTTGACCGTTGTCATGACTTAGAGGGCTGCCGTACCGGCTTTAGCAGCAGTCTAGCTGCGTGCGGGTTCGCTCGGCGGCTTCTCGGAGGAGGTGGATGCTGCGAATGGCTTGTTCACGCTCCTTGTCGGGGATGCGGTCGAGTATGATCTCGACGCTCTTCTTGGTGAGTCGGACGAGCCGCTTGGCTTCCTCGTCCCCATCGGGCGTCAAAGACACGACGACACGGCGGCCGTCGTCAGCTCCCTTGGCGCGCTCGACCCAGCCCCGCTTCTCGAGCCCGTCGATGAGGCGCGTCATCGCGCCCTTGGTGACCCGGGATTGCGTCGCTAGGCTGCTCACGTCCCACTCACCGGTCGTCAGCGTTTGCAGGAGCACGCACTGCGCAGGACTCAACGTGCCGCAGCAGACTTGTTCGCGCTCGAACGAAGAGAACATGCGGCAGAACGCGATGACGTCGTCGACCACCGAGCTCATCGCTTCTCGG
>JBAVOF010000217.1:0-3971 GCA_049691835.1 Polyangiales bacterium | reverse complement strand
GTTCAAGCCGCTCGCCTTCACGAAAACGTATTCGATGGCGTTCGCAGCGATCCTTTCCATCACGTTGATTCCCGCCCTGGCCGTCCTGATGATTCAGGGAAAGATCCGCCCCGAAGAGGAGCACCCTCTCAACCGCTGGCTCATCGCATCTTACGCGCCCGTCGTTCGCTTCGTGGTCGCACACAGGAGGGTTGTGATCTTCGTTTCGCTCGTTGCCATGGCCCTCACCGTTCCTGCGTTCCTCAAGCTGCAGAGTGAGTTCATGCCGCCCTTGAACGAGGGCACCGTCCTGTACATGCCCACGGCGCCGCCAGGGATGTCCGTAACCGAGGCGTCCAACGTGCTCCAGGCCATGGATCGCCAGCTCAAAGCGTTCCCAGAGGTCGTCTCGGTGTTTGGAAAGGCAGGTCGCGCAGAAACTGCGACTGATCCAGCCCCCATCGGGATGTTCGAGACGACCATCGTGCTCAAGCCGCGCTCCGAGTGGAGAGCCGGTCTCACTTGGGAGGGCTTGATCGAAGAGATGAACCGGGCACTCCGCTTTCCAGGCATGCCCAACGTCTTCTGGATGCCCGTTCAAACCCGCACCGAGATGCTCGCGACCGGTATTCGAAGCCCGCTGGGAATCCAGGTATTTGGAAATGACCTCGAAACGATCGAGCATACGGCCGTGCAAATCGAGCAGGCTGTATCGAAGATCCCGGGAACTCGGAGCGCGTTTGCGGAGCGTTCCACGGGTGGCTTCTTCATCGATTTCAAGGTCGATCGCGAAAAGGCGGCGAGGTACGGACTACGCGCCGCCGATGTCAACGAGGTGATCACGACCGCAGTCGGGGGCATGGTGGTCTCCGAAACCGTGGAGGGACGGGAACGCTACCCGATTACGGTCCGTTATGCGCGTGAGTTCCGTGACAACCCTACTCTACTCGCGGACGTTCTCATCAGCACGAAGACCGGGGCCCAAGTGCCGATCAGTCAAGTCGCCACCTTGGATTTCGTGACGGGGCCTCCGATGGTTCGAAGTGAAAACGGCAAGTTGGTGGGCTTCGTCTTCGTGGACACGGACCGGCCGATTGGGGAGTACGTGCGCGACGCAAGGCGCGCGATCGCCGACGAAGTCGAGCTTCCTGCCGGAGTGTGGCTAGGCTGGGCCGGCCAGTTCAAGTATCTCGAACGCGCCAAGGAGAAGCTCAAGCTGGTCGTTCCGGTGACCCTATTCTTGGTGATGTTGCTCCTCTACTGGAACACCAAGTCCTGGGCAGAGACAGCCATCGTCATGCTGGCGGTGCCCTTTTCGCTCATCGGAGCGATTTGGATTCTCTACCTGCTCGATTACCACTTGAGTGTTGCGGTCTGGGTCGGAATGATCGCGCTGGCCGGCCTAGATGCAGAAACGGGTGTGGTGATGCTGCTGTACCTCACTCTCGCTCACAAGAAGCGACAAACCGATGGAGCCCTGCAAACCCCCGGGGACCTGACCGAAGCGATCGTCGACGGGGCCGCCAGACGGATTCGGCCGAAGCTCATGACGGTGATGACCACGACGATTGCGCTCTTGCCCATCCTGTGGAGCTCGGGAACGGGTGCCGATGTCATGAAGCGCATTGCCGCGCCGATGATCGGTGGGCTAGTAACGTCCTTCGTGCTGGAGCTCACGGTCTACCCAGCCATCTTCGCGGCATGGAAGGGTCGATCCCTTTCTACGCTGCGACGCGACGGTGAGAAGCAACCAGGAGGCGGCGGATGATGATTCTACGGCCAATGGTCTTGCTCGGGTGCGCGACGCTAGCGATGAGCTTGTCTTTTGGATGCAGCAAGAGCGATGAAGCGACCCCCGGTCAATCCTCGTTACCTGCCGACACTCGCCAGCGCATCGACGACACCGGCACGTGTACGAGTGTCCGATGGCCCAGGGCTACAAGAAGTGGGTGCAGGTGGATGAAGGGGTGGCGAACCCCTACATGGGAAGTGACATGCGCCGATGCGGCACCGAGGTCGAGTTCTGAGCGTGAGGTCGAATACCTGGCTTCCCCGGGGCGCTGGCTGAGACGTCAGTGCAGAACGAACACGTAGAACAGGGCCCCAGCCGTGACCACAAGCGCGCCGACGCCCATGGCAAGCGGCCCTCGAATCGCGATGGGGAACATCCCGCGCTCTAGGTTTCTGGCAACCCGAAGATAGCGGCCCACCGCATAGAGTAGAGACACACCGCCAAACGCAATGAACGCGACGGCGGCGGTCAGCGCAACCCAGTTGCCGTCGTCTCCGAACCGTTCGAGCGCAACCCCGAGGCCGACGAGCCCCAACGCCGTCCGAATCCAGGCGAGAAACGTCCGCTCATTGGCCAGGTGATCGCGGGCTGTGCTGTCGCGATTTTCGACGATGTGTCGCCGCATCGATCAGGCACATAGCACGACTCGCCTACAAACGCGCTCGCGGGTATGCTCGCTTCGAAGGAGGCTGGCATGACTTCGGAACCAATGAGCCCTGTCGATACGGCGTGGCTTCATATGGACGATCCGGACAATCCCGCGGACATCGTCACGCTTCTGACGTTCGACGAGCAGGTGTCGTACGAGGCGCTCAAGAACACCATCCAGACGCGACTGCTCAAATACGACCGGTTCAAGCAGCGGGTTCGGGAAGTTGAGGGGCATCCAATCTGGGAGGACGACCCCGATTTCGACGTCGAGCGCCACGTGACTCGCCACGATTCCGAGATCCCACTAACCAAGCATGCGCTGCGCCAGCTCGTCGCCGATCTGGCCAACCAACAGCTGAAGCAAGATCGACCGCTCTGGGCCGTCCACCTGATCCATGGATCGGAGGGTGGCTCCGCGATCGTCACACGCCTCCATCACTGCATCGCCGACGGGTTCGCCCTGGCCCATGCCATGATCAATCTTGCCGATCGGGCGGACGGCACTCCGATGTCGGAGGCCATGCAGCCCGCTGCGCAGGGCGAGCACGAGCCGCTCTTGAACGCGTTGGTGCACGAAGCGAACCAACTCCTGCATCACCCAAGTCATGCCATCGATCTCGCGAAGCAGGGGGCGGCCCTCGCCCAGAGCCTTGGCCACCTGCTTTTCGTTCCCTTCGACCGACATACGTTCCTGAAGAACAAGCTCTCGGGACGGCGACGCATGGCCTGGTCCTCGGGCATCGACCTTCAGATCATCAAGTCGATCGGACGCGCTCGTGGGGCAACCATCAACGACGTGCTGCTGAGCGCCATGACCGGGGCATTGAGACGCTTCTTGGCCGAGGCGGGCGAACCGGTCGACGAGCTCACCGTGCGCGCGATCATCCCGGTGAACCTTCGTCCCATTCGCTCGATCGAAGAGATGGACAACTCGATGGGTAATCGCTTCGGGCTGATTTTCCTCGACCTGCCCATCCACGGAAAGACGATCGAAGCCAGGTTCCAGGGGCTGAAGGAGCGCATGGATGCGCTCAAGGGAACGCCCGAAGCGTTCGTCGCGTTCGGCATCCTAAACGCCCTTGGCCATACCTCGACGACCATCGAACACATCGTAAACGAGGTGTTCGGGCGGAAGGCCAGCCTGGTGGTAACCAACGTTCCGGGACCTAGGGAACCTCTGTATATCGATGGAAAGCGTCTCCGGGACATGATGTTCTGGGTGCCCCACCCGGCGCGCCTCGGTCTCGGGCTCAGCATCCTGAGCTACTCCGGAAAGGTGATCGTGGGGGTCAGGGTTGATGAGGCGGTGAGTAAAAACCCCGATCGGCTCGTCGAGCTCTTCGAACAAGAGGTGGCCGGAATGATCGAGAAAACGAATAGTTCGTATTGACGAGCGCAGAGTTCCTTGTGAATCTCGGCCAGCTCCGTCGTCACGGGAAAGGTTTTGCAGACAATGACTCGCCGTTTTGTACCAGTTCTCCTTCTTCTGGTTGCCGCACTCGCGCTGCCAGGGACGACTCCCACGAGCAAGGCCGAGGAGGGTTTCACC
>JBAVOF010000216.1:0-1767 GCA_049691835.1 Polyangiales bacterium | reverse complement strand
CACCGAATCGGCGCTGAAGCTCAACGCGCTCATCGTGAAGTTATCGTCGGCCGCAAGCTCCCACTCGATCAGCCGTGTGATGTGACCATTACTCGTGCAGTCCGTACAGGAGGCCGGAACGAGCGCGCTTGCGTTCCATCCCCCGAGCAGCGTTTCATCGATGAACTTCGAGTCGCCTTCCTTCGCGATGCCGACGCCGGAATCGTTGAAGAGCAAGATCTCGGTGTCGGGATAGTAGTAGCGCACCAGGGGCAACGCGGTGATCGTTCCAAATGCGCCTCCGCTCACTCCCGTCAAGAGGATGCGACTCGGGTCCGGAAACTCCGCGCTGGCGATGTCGAGCGCCGCGGTGAGGTTCTGTAGCCCTCGCTGATAGCCAATGCTGACTCCGCTGCCTCCGCTGAGCAGGCTCGCGGGAAGCATGCGATCCACGTCGCCCGCGAAGAGCGAGCCGTCACAGTACGGCAAGTAGACCACGTCCCAATCCGCGACCGGATTGCCAGCCAGCTCGGGGTCGAGAATTCCGCTGGGCGGCAAGGAGTTCGTCTCCTCGAAGGCCGAGCAAAAGTCTGCCCAGCAGGCGCCTCCGCCTTGAAGAAAAATCACAAGCTCGTCCGAGCTGCCTTCGCGGGTCTCGACGGTGTATCCGCCGCCCCGCAAGCAGAGCGGCCCGCGCGGCTCGGCGCTCGGGTCACTGGGCACCGCGAACTCGAACGTCTTCACGCCCTCGGCAACCTGCGGGTCGTTGCTCGGCTCGAACACGCCCACGTACTTCGTGAGACCCTGCTCGTAGAGCTCGCCGAACCCGCTCGGGCCCTCCGACCCACCGGACCCGCCGGAACCACCGAGCGCGATCGTGCGATCATCTCCGCACCCAACAATCCCGATCATCACACCCAAAATCCAAGCCAAGACGCTCGCTCGCATCGAAACCTCCATGATTGCCGCATCGGTCAACCCGGCGGCGGCGCTTGGTAGCCCGTCACACGGCCGGGGTCAACGCCCGGCGTTGGAAGCACGCCTTCGACCTCGAACCCCTCGCGCGAAAATCCCGTGCGATTCCGCATCACCGCCGGCCCTGGCGTGAGCTCGACCCGTGCACGGGTGGCCGTGCAGATCCATTGCTCCGCGTTGATCGGCTTCTTCGTGCTGAACACCGGCTCGAAAAGGCCGAGGTTGGGACCGCGCTCCGGATCGCGCGCGGACGTGAATCGAAACGCGGCAATCCCAGCCTCGCGCATCGAAGCGCCAAGCGGCTGTGAGTCCTGGTAGCTGAGGGGCGAGGAGATCCGTTCCACGTAAGCGTCAAACGGCGCCCGCGTGAGGTCCGCCCCCTTCTTGGTCGAGATGCGGACCTGAAACACCGTCAATGGGCGCATCAGGGGCTCGATGTCGGCCTCGGTGCCTTCGAGAAACAGCAACACGTAGTAGGCCTTTTCCGCAAATACCGTCGCCTGCCGCTCGGCACAGTAGAAGATGCCCCGCTCTGCGCGCGTGCCGAAGCGGGAGCCATAGCGGAGCGGCGGATGCCGGAACGGAGTCGCGAGAAGATAGTGCAACCCGAGGAAGCGCCGCCCCGAAGGCCAGGGTGGCTTGGCCGTGTCGATCAGCGATTCAAGCACTTGCTGCTCATCGTCGGAGTCGACCAGCTTCCGCGTCGAGGTCACGTGCTGCGATTCGACCGCGCGCCACCCCGCTCCTGCAAGCCGCTGCGGCTCAAATCGTTCCGCGCATCGCGTCCAGATACTCGGCGACATCGACCAGCCC
>JBAVOF010000215.1:0-1732 GCA_049691835.1 Polyangiales bacterium | reverse complement strand
GATCGTTGCCCTGGAAGTCCTCGCCGTTGATGGAGCTAATGCGGTCCACAATTTGAGCGAGGCTGTTGGGGGCGAACGCCGTCAGGGTCACCCCGAGGGTCGTAAGGAATAAGATTCGGTTAGGCATGACCTTCCTTGTGTGCAATCCCTGGGCCAACGTCCAGCGCCCAGAAGCCGTGCGTTTTCGGGGGGGGCAGCGGACAATCTGGCATGATCCGCCCTTCTTCTACGCCAAGCCCTGACATTTCGTCACTTTAATAGAATTTTTTCGGCGATCTGGATCGCGTTCAGGGCCGCGCCTTTGCGGAGGTTGTCCGAGACCACCCACATCTGGATGCCCCCCGGATTGCCGATGTCCTCGCGGATCCGTCCGACATAGACTGCGTCCCGGCCTGCCGCGTGGATTGGCTGCGGGTAGAGGCCCTGGCCCAGGTCGTCGACGACCTCGACGCCCTCGGCGCGGCTGAGAAGCTCCCGGGCACGCGCGGCCGTCAGCGGACGGTGGGTTTCGACCGTGACCGCCTCGCTGTGCGCCGTGACGACCGGAACCCGAACCGCCGTGGGTGAGACACGGATGGAAGGGTCTTCGAAAATCTTGCGGGTCTCCGAGACCATCTTCAGCTCTTCTTCCTGGTAGCCCGTCTCGGGGTCAGGCTTCCAGTGCATCAGAAGATTACGGCTCAACTGACCGGAAAGCTTACCCTTGTCGACCTTTTGGCCGCGGACCATCGCCTCTTCCTGTGCCTCGAAGGCAGCCACGGCGGTCGCGCCGGCGCCGCTGATCGCTTGGTAGGTCGCGACCACGACCCGCTTGAGGCGCGCTTCGTCGTGCAGTGGTTTGAGGGCCACGACCATTTGGATGGTCGAGCAGTTGGGGTTGGCGATGATGCCCTTGGGCCGGTGAGCTGCGGCGCCGGGGTTCACCTCAGGCACGATGAGCGGCACCTCGGGGTCGGCCCGGAACGCGGACGAGTTGTCGACCACGAGCGCGCCCTTGCTCGCGGCGATGGGTGACCACTCCCGCGAAGTACCGCCACCGGCAGAGAAGAGGGCCAGGTCGATGCCCTCGAACACCTCCGGCGCAATCGCGACCACGGTGTGCGCACGATCCCGGAAGGTCACGGTCTTGCCCGCGCTCCGAGCGGATGCCACCGGCACCAGCTCCGCGACCGGAAATCCGCGCTGCTCGAGCACGCGCAGCATCTCCGCGCCCACCATTCCGGTGGCACCGACCACCGCAACCTTGAGTCCCTGAGCCATAGTCGTCGGCTATAGATGAGCGCTGCGGACACGGCAAGCTGGCCTGGAGGCCGCGAACGTATCATCCCTTTGGCAAGGAGCATTCATGAGCATTCATCGGTACACGGTCGTCTTGGGGATCACAATCAGCCTGTTCGGTCTGGGAACGGGTCGAGCTCACGCCCAGGCGCGCGTCGACTCGGGCGAAGCAACCGAGCCCCTGAGCGACAGCGAGACGCTCCCGAAGGCGCCGCTTGGAGAGGCAGATGATCCCGCCGCGACCGCTCTGCGTTCGCTCTACGTGCCGGGCGGGCTCACCTCCACCGAAGCGGTCACCCAAATCGTGGAGGTTTCCCCGGACCTCGACCGGGTCCGCGCCCTGCTCCTCGAGGCCAAGGGCGGCGCCATGCAAGCCATGTCGGGCGTGGTTCCACGCCTCGATATGATCGGCCGCTATTCGCGACTCAGCCCTGTGAACAACCCGACTTTCGAC
>JBAVOF010000214.1:0-2062 GCA_049691835.1 Polyangiales bacterium | reverse complement strand
GCGCGATCGCGCTACAAGCACTCTCGAGGGCCCATAGCTCAATTGGTTAGAGCCCCCGGCTCATAACCGGGTTGTTCCTGGTTCGAGTCCAGGTGGGCCTACCACATGGAATTTTCGCGGAATCCGTTCTCTTGCACCCCTTGGTAAGGCACGCTACAGCCACGCCAGCTTTGGCTGACCACGGAGGACATCGTTGCGCGAAGAGCTTGTAGCGCTGGCTAGACTCGCTGAGATGGACAACTCGGCGCGAGACATCGATGCCGAGCTCGAGCAAATCCCGCAACGCCTCGAAGACCTGCGGCAAAGCGTACAGACACTGGAGATGATGCTCGCCCAGGTTCGCCAGCAGCTCGAGGAGGCCGAGCAGCTCAAGGCGCGGCAGAGCAGCGAGCTCAAGGAACGCAACGAAGGTGTTCAGAGGGCTCGCAAGAAGCTCGCCCAGGCGTCGAGCGTCCGCGAGGCCGACGCTGCCCAACGAGAGGTCGAAGCCAACCGCCGTGCCATCAAGGAGCGGGAAGATGAGCTCGCTCGGATCGGCCAGGCCATCGAAGCCAAAACGACGTCGCTCGCCGAGCGTGAGAAGGACTTCGAAGAGGCCCGGAAGGCGCTGCAATCCGATGAGGAGTCGTCCAAAGCCCGTGTCGCCGAGCTCCAAGAGCAGCGCGCCAAGCTCCTCGACGGTCGCGAGCATCTAGTTGCCAAGGTTTCACGCTCTGTCATCAAGCGTTACGAGCGCCTCAGGACGGGTCTCGCGAACGTCGTGATCATCATCGGGGACGGGACTTGCACCGCTTGCCGCATGGCCTTGCCATCGCAGTTGATGATCGAGCTGCATCGCGCAGATGAGCTCCATCAATGCCCGCATTGCCGACGCATCATCATTCATAAGAGCGTGCTCGAGGACTAGGCCGCGCACGGTCGGGGCGCGGCGGAACCCGACGCGGCGGTTCCTTGCCAGCGGCGGCTAGACCACCGCGAGCCAGCTCTCGTCCGGGACCTTCACGCCGCGCACCGCGTCGAAGTATGCGTTTTGCACCTTCTCCGTGATCGGTCCACGCGACCCAGCGCCGATACGTCGATCGTCTAGCTCGCGAACGGGGGTTACCTCCGCTGCGGTGCCCACCATGAAAACCTCGTCGGCAATGTAGAGCTCGTCGCGGGAGATCAATCGTTCGTGGACGGTCAGCCCGAGATCTCGCATCACGCGGATGACCGAGTCTCGGGTGATGCCGCCGAGGATCGACACGCCCATCGGCGGCGTCGCGACCTCGCCATCGCGGACCACGAAGATGTTCTCGCCCGACGCCTCGGAGACGTAGCCCTGGGTGTCGAGCATGATGGCTTCGTCGTAGCCGATCATTTGTACCTCCCGCTTCGCGAGTATCGAGTTCACGTAGTGGCCAGTGATCTTGCCCTTCGACATCAGTGTGTTGATCCCCGCGCGCTGAAACGAGCTCACCTTGGCGCGAATCCCTCGCCGCAGGCCTTCCTCGCCGAGGTACGCGCCCCATCTCCAAGCGACGACCGCCACGCGTGTCGCGTTCTTGGCGCCCAGCCCCATTTCGCCATCGCCCATGAAGGCGATGGGCCGCAGGTAACATTCATCGAGACCGTTGGCGCGAACCGTCTCGAGGCATGCTTGCGAGATCTCTGCTTGGCTGTAGGGCATCGGGAGCATGCAGATGTGAGCGGAATCGAACAGTCGCCGAATGTGTTCTCCCAAACGGAAGATCGCGCTTCGTCCGTCTTTCAGCTTGTAACAGCGAATGCCCTCGAAGACGCCAAGGCCGTAGTGAAGCGTATGCGTCAAGACGTGGACGTTCGCCTGCTCCCACGGTATCAGCTCCCCGTCGAACCAGATCTTGTCCACCTTGTCCACAATCGATGCTCCTCACGCCCCCACCAGCTGGGGGTCCGCACTGTGTAGCATAAATCCGCAATTCCGCTGAGTTGACCAGCTTGGGGGCATGGAGTAGAAACGCCCGCGCTTCAGGGGCTCGGGTCGCAGTGTGCATCCGAGCTCTACGAGCATTGAGGGTTGGTGGTGCTGTATTCGTTATTC
>JBAVOF010000213.1:0-14599 GCA_049691835.1 Polyangiales bacterium | reverse complement strand
TCCAACAGCAGAACCTCTTCGGCCGCGGCCAGAGCCTGGGCTTGAACCTGCAGGTCTCGGGCATCCGGCAACAGATCGATCTCAATTTCGTCGAACCTTGGTTCCTCGGGTCCGAGTGGAGTCTCGGTTTCGGCGTGTTCAAGCGCATCAGAGACTTCCGCGACTTCCGGCAGGACTCGACCGGCGCAAACGCCACGACCGGACATCCGCTGTTCAACCCACGATTTCGGATTTTCCTGCAGTACGAGTTCGAGAACGTGAAGATCTCGCAGCCCCGAGGGAACCTGCTGGGTGTTGGCGGGCAGCTCCAGAACACGTTCTCGAACATCTTCATCGCGCATGCGTTCCGTGATGGGATCACGAGCTCGGTGCGCTTCACGCTCAACTGGGATAGCCGCGACAACCGCCTGAACACCGCCGGCGGCATCTTCACCAACTACACCGTCCAGATCGCCGATCAATACCTCGGGTCCGACAACACCTTCGTCCGCCAGACCGCCTTCTCTCGATTTTACAAGCGGGCGTTCGGACCGGTCGTGTTCAAGGTCAATACCGAGATGGGCCTGATCACGTCCCGCAAGATCGTCCCCGTGTTCGAGCGATTTTACCTCGGCGGCATTTACACGATACGCGGCTACCGTCTCCAGTCGGTCGGCCCGCAAGCGGGTCTGGCATCGGCGGGCGATCCCAATCTGCCCATCATTGCCCAGGGCCGGCCGATCGGCGGCGACTTCCAAGCGTTTTACAACATCGAGTTCGAGTTTCCGCTCATCGAGGCGGTCGGCATCCGAGGGGTGATTTTCACCGACGGTGGCAATGCTTGGAACCTCTTCGCGTTCCGGGACGCCTTCGGCAATTGCCAAGCACCGGTGGCGCCCGAAGCTGATCCCTCGTCTAGACCATGCGGAATTAGCGGCTTCTTGCGGTACTCGGTGGGTTTCGGCCTTCGATGGTTTTCCCCCCTCGGACCGCTCAGGTTCGAATGGGGCATTCCGATCCGTCGCAGGCCACAGGATGCCCCCATCCGTTTCGAATTCACGATCGGTCAGTCGTTCTGACCGAATGAAACGCGGCTGCCAGGCGTAGAAGAGCTGCCACTTGACCAGATCGCGGCAAGCGGCTAGCTAGCCCAGGCTTGAAAGGATGCTCCCATGCGTGTTTGCAGAATCGTGATTGTCGCTTTGACCGCTGTGATTTTGATCGGATCCGCGTCCACCGTCGACGCGCAAGTCAAGATCGGTGTGGTGGACCTCCAGCGTGCGATTAACGAGACCGAAGATGGCCGGCAGGCCAAACGTCGCCTCAAGAAGCTATTCGACGAGCGACAGGAAACCCTCAACGCATCGCAAGAGAGCCTCAAGGCGCAGAAAGAAAGCCTCGAGCGGCAGCAGGACGTGCTGAGCCCAGACGCCCTCAAGAAGAAGGTCGAAAAATATCAGACCGACCTGGCACAACTGCAAAGCGAGTACGTGCAGTTCCAGCAGGAGCTCCAGACCAAGGAGGGCGAGCTCACGCAAGTGATCCTCGAAAAGATGCAGGAGATTCTTCGGCGCATCGGACAGACCGAAGACTACACGCTGATCATCGAGGCCAACGAAGGTGGGGTCGTCTGGGTACCGTCCAACCTGGATCTCACCGATGTTCTCATCCAGCGCTACAACAAGCAGGCCAAACAGGTCGGCGGTGGTGGTGCGAAGAAGCCGAAGTAATCGCGCATTCGTGGCCGAATCAGCCGATTCCGGGTACAAAAGCCCATGGCCAGGTTCTGGGCGCTAGCTGTCCTTGCGCTGCCGATGCTCGGGATTGCGGCGCATGGGATCGCGGACGAGCCTCTGGTCGATGATGGGGTGCATACCGACCAGGCACCCGGCCCGGGCCGCGTCCACCATCTGGATGAGTACACTCGAGCCGCGATTGTCCACTACCCCGGGTTGAAGGCAAACGCGTCCGATATCGACGCGGCGCAAGCGCGCCTGGACGAAGCGCGGCTCTCTCCGTTCTTTCAGTTCGAAGGCCAGGCAAGCCTCTTTGTGAGGCCAGGCGCGCGGGGTACGACGACGTTCAGCCCCGATCCCCAGATTCCGTGGAGCAACCGCTGGGGCCCCGGGGGAGAGGTCAACTTCGAAGGTGGAATTCCACTCTACACTTTCGGCAAGTACCGCGCGGGCAAGAAGGCGGCCACGGCGGGCATCACCTCGGCGGAATACGAACGAGATCGCACGGTGGCACGAGTCGTCTTCGATGTGCGCCGAGCGTACTTCGGCACGCAACTTTCACTCGACCTGCAGGCGATGATCTCGGAAGCCAAAGGCAAGCTGCGAAATGCCGTCGACAAGCTCGCCGCACGCCTCGAAGCCGATGATCCGCGTGTGAAGCAGAACGACTATTGGCGTCTCCTGTCGGCGTTGTCGGAAGTGGAAGCCAGGGAATCGGAAGCGTTGCACCTCGAAGCGTCGGCGCGGGCCGCGCTCGGGATCCTCTCAGGGCTCGTGCCCACGATAGTGCCTGAATGCCCTCTGGAGGCAGTGCAAAGCGAAGTCCTCGAGCTTGGAGAGCACATCGATCGAGCAATCGAAAACCGCCCAGAGTTGCACCAGCTCCAGGCGGCCCGGTCGGCAACGGACGCCAACCTCACCGTGAAGCGAGCCGGCTACTTGCCGGATATCATCCTCGCGCTCCGCGCAACCTTCGCGAGAACGCCCGGGGTCACTGACATCAACAATCCCTTCATCATCGACCGCGGCAACTATGCGGGCGCATTCGCGGGTATCGTGGCCCAATGGAAGCTCGACTTCGCGGGAACCAACGCTCGGGTCAAAGCAGCCAAGGCCGAAATCGCGTCACTGAAGGCTAAGACCGAAGAGGCGCAACAAGGCATCGAAATGCAGGTGACTGACCTGTTCGAGCAGCTTCAAGACGCCAAACGCAGGCTCGCGAGCTGGCGTCGCTCCGAGAAAGAAACCCGGAAATGGTTCGTCTCCGCGGGGCAGGGTTACGAGGTGGGCACCACCGAGGCCAGGGAGTTGGTCGACGCGATTGAAGCGTACTTCAGCGCCCGGTCGAAACGTCTGATGGCTACCGCCGAATACAATCTCGCCATCGCAGGACTCGAACGCGCGACCAACCTGCCCCTAGTCTCGGAGCAAGGCTGGCGGCCGGTGGACTGCGAGGAATAAAGCCTCCGATATGCTCGTCTACAAGGAACGTATGACCCGACTACCCGTGATTTCAGCCCTACTCGCTGCGCTCTTGCTCCTCTCTCGTTCGGTCGCCGCCGAATCGCCAGCCTCGGCGACGGCCGCCGCCGAAGTGACATCGGCCGAGGCAGCCAAGGCCGCGCAGTTCATCCGAACCAAGCACAACAAGGTGAGACAGGTGTTGCGAAAACCGGACACCCCGCAGCGCGCCATCGAGCTCACCGACTTGCTCGGTGAATTTCTGGACTACGAACGCCTGGCCAAGCTCTCGCTCGACACCGAATGGGACAAGCGCACGCCGCGTGAGCGCGAACGCTTCGTGGGCCTGCTCCGCCAGCTCGTAGAGCGTCAGTACCAGCGCAACATGGAGTCGACGCTGAACTACAAAGTGGTCTGGGTCGGGACCGAAACGATCGAGCAGGGTGTGAAAGTCAAATCCTCGGCCCGCTCCGTCACGAAGAAGCGTCAGCCTCCGATCGCGATCGACTACAGCATGAGCCTGAGCGGCAAGGAGTGGAAGGTCTTCGACATCTTCACCGACGAGGTCAGCTTGGTGGTGAACTACAAGCGTCAATTCCGCAGAGTGATTAAGGACGAAGGCTGGGACGGGTTGATCGAACGGATGCAAAAGAAGCTGAACGCGGAGGACGACGTCCTCTAGGCGGTGTCGCGGACGCGTCGTCCACGGGGCCTCGCTGGCACGCGGCCACGTGCGCGATGCGCAGCATCCACTTTGCGAGGTGGCGCTGATGTCTACGCACGGAGGGGCGCGGCGGGACTGACGCCGTCAAAAAAAGGTCCGCCCGGCGGTGGCCCCCCCAGGCCCCGCCGTGCGGACGGCTCCCCCTTGTGTCAGACCCTCTTTCGCAGTCCTGCTACGTCTCTGATGACGACGCGGCGGTGATCGGTTGCGATCACGCCTGCCCTCTTGAAGGCGCCGAGCACCAGTGTGACGGTTTCCCGAGTCGAGCCCACGTAGCTCGCTATCTCCTGATGAGTGAACTTGACACCCACCAGAATCCCCCGTGAATCGGGAATCCCGTGCCGTGAGGATGCATCGAGCAGAAATTCTGCAACACGCGATTCTACGCTTCGCGTGAGCAGCGCATCGATCCGTCGTTCTGCGAGCAGGCGACGTTCCCCCATCAATCGATGCATTGCGGAAGCGAATTCCATGTCCTCGCTCATCACCATGCGGATGAGGCGGGGCGGAATGCGTAGTGCTTCCACATAATCCAAAACCACCGTTTCGAGGCGTGCTTCCGGATCGATCAGCGACATCTCGCCAACCATATCTCCGGGGCCGTAGTAACCGAGCGTCAGCTCTCGTTCCGGTGTACGGCGCACGCGCCGAACGCGACCACTCCCAATCACGAAGACCGCGGGGTCACTGGGCATGCACAGGGACTCGCGACGATCCGCATCGACGAGGGCGCTTCCAGCCAAGATGCGCTCTCGCAGCTCCGCAGTCAGCGCCTCGAACACCCTGCAGCGCGCGAGAATTCTCGTTCGGCGTTCTTCCGTCGTTCGCAGTCGTCGTGCGCCGGAGCCGTTTTGCAGTGCAGGAGCGTTAGAATCCATACTTACAGCCTTAACGGCATGGTGAATGAATACAGGAATACCGTCAAGACGCATTTTCACAAAATCACAATAAGCGACATTTTTCCGTGTGTATTGACCGGAACGGCCGGCTTCGCTAGTGTCGGGCCCAGTGGAAGGGCGTCGCTCCCGGTCGAGAGCCGACATTGTAAGCATGCGACTTTATTCAGGAAAAATTGGCCCTATTGTCGATGACCTGGTCAGGGAGCTAACGGCCCAGCAAGACATCGAAGTCGAGACGGTCGACGAAGTCAGGCTCGATTTGGAGGCGGTCCTCAAAGAGTATGTTCGACGAGAGCGCCAGATGATCGACGAGGCCAAGGACCGGATGCAACGCGAAGGATTGGCCTATTCCCAGCTTGGCCGGATGCGACAGCGCCTGGCCAAGGAAATGGGCTTTCCGCAGCAGGACGAGGTCTTGCCCTATCTGGTGGACCAGCTGCTCAACATGCTCTTCCACAGCGCCAACGTCGTCGAAATCTATGCCGACGATGGGACCCTGCGAAGGAAGATCACGCCAATTCTGCGACGGCACATGGAAATAGAAACCGGGCTCGACGCGGAGGTGCGGTCCAAGATCAAGAATCTTCAAGAAGGGACCGCTGCGTTCGAGGTCGAGTACGCGAAGGTGATGGATCAAATCAAGCACAAGCGTGGGCTCGAGTAGGCGTCCCATGCAGAGCATGACCGGATACGGAAGCGGGCGAGCAGCGCTTGGCCATGGACACGTCGTGCTCGATGTTCGTACGGTCAACCATCGCTTCTTGGACGTACGGGTGCGGCTCCCGTCCCGCATTCAAGCTTGGACGCCCACCGTGGAGCGGGTGATTCGAGCCCGGCTCGAACGCGGACACGTCGATGTAACCGCCAGCTTCGAGGGGCAAACACTACCTCAACCCATGCTGGATCTCGATCGCGCCCGAGCCGTGTACCGCGAGCTCGCCGCACTACGCGACGAATTGAATCCTGGGGAACCCGTGCCCCTCGCCCTCCTCTCCTCAGTACCTGACCTCTTCGTCGTCAATCGAAGCCTCGAAGACGAGGCAGTCGACCTCGCGCTGGAGCACGCGGCGGAGCGAGCCTGTGATGCACTGACCGCCATGCGGCGCAAAGAGGGCGAAGCGCTGGCGTCGGAGCTCCAGGCACGCCTAGCGGAGCTTGGCGCCACGCTGGAAGTGCTGAAGGTCGCCGCTCCGGACATGATCGAGGACCGCAGAACCCGGCTCCGAGATCGGATGGCGGCCCTGCTGTCAGACGTCAACGCCGAGCACGATCCCTCGCGGCTCGAACAGGAGATCGCCTTGTTAGCCGATCGGTCCGATGTGACCGAAGAGCTGGTACGCCTGCAGAGCCACGGCAGTCAGATGCTCGAACTCATCGAGAATTCGAGCGCACCCGTGGGGAAGCGCATCGACTTTCTCCTCCAAGAGATGGCGCGCGAGGCCAACACGATCGGATCGAAGGTCCAACACGCGGCGATGACGACGCACGTCATCGCTTTGAAGGCCTGCATTGAGCAAATGAGGGAACAAGGACAGAATGTGCTCTGACGCACGCCGGCAGCACGTTCGTGGTCGCATCCAAGGGACAGCTCAATGAGTGTCGCAGCATCGTCGGATTCGGATCTCATCCTGTTGATCATCAGCTCACCGTCGGGCGCCGGAAAGACCACACTGACACGCCGACTGCTCCAGGAGTTTCCCGAGTTCCGATTCAGCGTCTCGCATACCACTCGCAAGCCCCGGGCAAACGAGGTAGACGGCCAGGACTACCACTTCGTAACCGAAGAAGCATTCCGCAAGATCATCGACGAGAACGGGTTCGCCGAATGGGCCAAGGTGCACGGCAATCTGTACGGCACATCGGTCGCCGAGATCGAACTGGCCCGTGCTGCCGGCAAGAGCGGCGTGCTCTTCGACGTCGACTATCAAGGCGCGCGCCAGATCAAGGAGAAGTTTCCGAATGCGGTCGGCGTATTCATCTTGCCTCCATCGATGAAAGAGCTCCGACGACGGCTCGACAGCCGTGGTTCCGATGACGCCGAATCGCGCAAGCGCAGATTCCAGAAAGCACGCGAAGAGATCGGTCACTATCCGTTCTTCGACTACATGATCGTCAACGACGAGCTCCAACGCGCCCTGGCCGAGCTCCGAGGGATCGTGCTCGCCGAGGGATGCAGGCAGTGGCGTGTCGCCACCAAGGCCGAAGCTCTGCTTCAGCGCTAGCCTCAGAACTCGATGCCGAGGATCAGGCGCAAGTTCATCGCGCGACTGATTCCCAAGCCCTCCGTGCCCGGCTGACTGACGCCGTCCACCTCGAGGTAGTTCAGACCCGCCAGCGGGAACAAGATGCCGAATTGCGTGGCGGCGTAGAACCCGTCGGTAAACTTGGGGCCGTCTTCGGTTCGGTAATAGATCCCGATGTCGATCTCGGCGCCGAGATTCGGCTCGGAGGAATAGGTCTGCTGCTGGTACATCGCGCGGCTGTAGATGAAATCGAGCCGAGCGCCGAGCACGCGGCCGAAATCAGTACGGATGAGGTCGTAGCTAACGGAGGGAGCCAAGTAATAGGCGCCCGCGATGCGTCCCATGATGCGGCGCCACAGGATCAAGTCGATGCGATAGTTAGGATGAAACGAGAACGTCGAGACGGTCTTCTTCCCGACCGGCTGGGTTGCAAGGTCTTCGTATTGCGAGAGACCCACCACGTCGGGATCACCCGAGGCCATGCCGGCGTGCAGATGTATGCCGAGCTTCTTCTTGAGAACCCGGTACTCGCCTTCGAAGGCCAAACCCCACTGGCGCAGCTTGAACCTGGACCCCTCCGCGGCCGGCGGAAACTCGGAGGGCGATATGTTCTGAATCTGCCCGAAGAACCCGGCGAACTCGAGCTCGAGACGAAGATCCTTCCACAGGGCTTGAAACCAGCCGTCAGGGATGTAGACATTGGCGTCGCGGCGAACGAAGGAATTCTCGATATCGCTCGGGGTTCCGAGCAATGGGGCCGTGGAGGTCGAGAGGAACTGGGAACGGTAGATGAAGTACCCGCCGCCGTTGAACACCCACTGGCCCCGCAGCAGACGCTTCTCTTGTGCGAGCGGGTCCATGCGACGCGCTAGCAAGAAGCTCCACTGGCGGGTGTCGTCGAGCGTGCTTGCATCGCGCGCGAGGTTTTGGATGATCTCGACCGGGTCGTAGATGTATCCCTTGTTCGCGAAGTCCCAGGAAACTCCGAAGAAAATGCCCTTGAACTTGCCGATGAGCTGAATGCGATCGACATCCGACTGGAAGTCCTGATCGAGGACTGTTTCGAGCGGGTTCGTAGCCTCCCCCGCGTTCCAGAGCATCCCTAGGCCCCACTGGTTTCCCATACGGCCGAAGCGGAGCTGGCCGATGGTGCTGTTCGTCACCTCGGCCCACGCGCGCACAACGACGATGTTGTCGCCCACCGTGTTCCGGAACGACTCCGGCGACGCCACGGTCAGCGTCAAAGTGTCGACCGGAACTCCAGGTGCGCGACCCGGAATTTGCCCAACTTGATTGACCGACTTCACGTCGGGGGTGGACCCCAAGACCAGGTCCTGGAAGAAGTCCACCATCATGTGGAGTCGAACGTTGTCACTGAGCGACAGGGTGGGCTGCAAGCGCAAGCGCATGTCCGCATAGCGCAGCACGGCACTTCCGTCGCAGCGCTGATCCTGGCTCGCCGGGGACGAGGGCGGGCCGTTGCACCCGCCCTGCGGGAGCACGCCGTTGCCTCCAGTCGTCGGAGAATTGTCGATCGGGATCCATCGCGTGAATGGATCTGAGGTCAATCCGGCCACCGGAATTCGGCGCACCGAGATGTTGTTGAGGTACTCGGCTCGTACCCTGAAGTTGCCATTGAGCGTGAACACAGGCCGCGGGTTGGTCCACGACGCGAGAGTGGGATCTGCGGCGGGCGGCGCGGCTCGCCCGAGCAATGCGGCATCGTCCGCCGCCATGTCCCCCTCGACCGCGCCCTCGTCGAACTCGTCATCGAACTCGTCATCGCTGGCACTGGCGGGGGCGCTCGGAAGCTGCAGCCCCTCGACGCTCGGGGCCCTGAGCTGCGGGGGGAGCGACTCCTCGCTACTGGGTTCAGGCGACGCGGCTTCGAAATCGGCGATGTCCTCCTCTTCGGCCGTGGCATCGGTGCGCCGGGCCCCGGGAGCGGTCGCAGGCCCGGTGGACGAAGGTTGCTGCGCCGCAGCCGATGTTGCCCCGAGGCAAACTACCCAAGTAATCACTAAAAAACGGCGCATTGAATCCGTGCGGTCCCGGGCGTAGCACGCAGCGATCACGCGGGTCAACGGGGTATTCGCTGCCTTGACCGGAGCCTCCGCGGCCTCTAGCCCGCTTCCGAGAGTTCTGTGACGGATAGCGTGCACTTCATCCCCCTTGGTGGTCTGAACGAGGTCGGGATGAACTGCGCCGTGTTGATCTCTGGCGAGACCACGATCGCCATCGACTGCGGCATCGGCTTCACTGATGAGGATGGTGCCGAGCTCGTCCATCCCGACTTCAGCTGGCTCCGGGCGCAACGAGTGGCTCTGAAGGCGATCGTGATCACCCACGGTCACGAAGACCACATTGGCGCGTTGCCGTACTTGCTCAACGAGATCCGCGTGCCGGTCTACGCGCCGCCCTACGCGGCCGCCCTGATCGAGGATCGCCTCGCGGAGCATCGTCTCGAGGGCATCGACCTAAGAGTGAGCGGAGCCGGGAGCCGCGAGCAAATCGGGTCGATCTCGGTCGAGCGCTTTTCGGTGCATCATTCGATTGCGGACGCGACCGGGCTCATCCTGGATACGCCCGTGGGTACGATCGTCCACACCGGGGACTTCAAAATCGAGTCGCACCCGTGCGAGGGCCAGCGCTTCGATCGGACGCGCCTCGAGGAAGTAGCGAAGCGGGGCGTGCGCCTCCTGCTGAGCGATTCGACCGGGGCCGACGTGGACGGGCGCTCCCGCCTCGAGCGAGACGCCGAGGCCGCACTCGACAATTGGATCGCCCGATCCCCGAATCGCGTCGTAGTCGCCACATTCTCATCGAACGCCTTCCGGTTGAGGTCCGCCTTGAGGATCGCCAGAGCGCGAGGCCGCAAGGTCTGCTTGCTCGGAATGTCGGTCAAGAAGCACACTCAAGCCGCCAGCGCCCTGGGGTTGATTCCTCCGACGGACAGCCTCTTGATCGCTCCGGAGGAAGTCGATGCGCTGCCACGGGACAAGGTTTTGATTCTGGCGGGCGGAACACAGGGTGAGCGCGGGGCAGCCTTGACACGCCTGTCCCGAGAAGAGCATTCACAGCTGCACCTCGACGCGGGGGACACCGTGATCCTGTCTTCGCGGATCATTCCCGGCAACGAGCTGGCCGTGCTGGACCTCGTCAACCGGTTCGAGCGCCGCGGTGTGGAAGTCATCACCCGCTCGGAGCACCCAGAGGTCCACGCCAGCGGTCACGGGAGCCGCGAGGAGCAACGCACCATGATCCAGATCGTCCGACCTCGCGCGTTCGTTCCCGTGCACGGCACCCATCATCATCGACGCCGTCATCTCGAGCTTGCGGCACAAGAGGGCATCACCGAGATGCAGCTGATCGAGAACGGGAACGTGCTCGAGATCACTCGGGATGCGATGCGCGTCGTCGATTCCGTTCCGACCGGGCGAGTCTACGTCGACGGGATGCAATCGCTCAGCGCTACGGTGATGCAGGAGCGGCGCGCCATGGGCTCCTCCGGGCTGATCACAGTCCTGCTCTCACTCGAAGGCGGCCGAATTCAACACGTCCCGCGCGTATTGTCCCGAGGGGTGTTCGAGTCTGCAGAGCGTTCCCGAGCAGAGCGCAAGATCGCCGAACACGTGCGTAATCGCCTCAAGGGCCGACGATTCACGAACCCGCTCGAGCTCCAAGAAGCCGCAATTGAGGCCGCACGGCGCTTCCTGATGCACAATCACCGAAAGCGTCCGCTGATTGTGGCAGACGTGAACGGGGAATCATGAGCCGATGGGTCGCTTGGCTGGCGGCTGCTCTGATATTGGGCGGCTGCCACCGGCACGCCAAACCGGAGCCGCGGCAGTTGCCCGTCTCCACCGAGCCCACGATCGCGACGTCAGACGCGTCCCAACCCGAGCCTGTGATCGATGCACGGAATGGGGTTGCACGCCCCGCCACGGCGAAGGAGCGCGCTGCGATCGGCGAGCTCCTCCGTGCGGCGGAGTCCGTGCGACAGCTGCGTCTCAAGCAACCGGTCACGATCGAAATCGAAGACGGAGATGCCATCACGAACAGCTTGCGCGCACAAATCGAGGAAGCGGAGATCGAGCGAGCAAGGCTGGTCTATGGCGCGCTCGGCCTACTCGACGCCGAAGACGACCTGCACAGCATGTTCGCCGGAGTACTGGGCGAGCAGGTCATCGGTTACTACGACCCGGAGACGGGACGTCTGGTCATACGCGAAGACGTGATGACCGGATTGGCAGGAGCGTTCGGGCCGGAGCAAGCGCAAGAGGCGCGACTGGTGCTCGTCCACGAGCTGGTGCACGCATTGCAGGATCAGCGGCTAGGTTTGGGCGAATCCTACGAGAAAGAACGAACGACGGACGCCGACAACGCTTTCAGAGCGCTCGTAGAAGGCGATGCGACGCTCGCCATGCTGGCGCATGCGCTGCGTCAGCAGGGAATCCCGCTCTCCGCTGCGACGGCGGGAATTCAGCAGATGGGGGCCTATCTCGATCTCAACTCACTGGTTCGCGGGGAGAAGCTCGACGACGCCCCTGCGATTGTGAGGGTGACCTTGGTGGCGCCGTATTTGCGCGGGCTGCAATTCGTCGCCGCGGTGCAGGGCAGAGGGGGCTGGCCCGCCGTGAACAACGCCCACCGGAAACCTCCAACCACGAGCGAGCAAGTCCTTCATCCGGAGAAGTTCTTCGACCGCGAGGTGGGCGAGACCATCGAGATCCCGGATGACGAAGATCTCCTGGCAGCCGGATTCAAACGCATCGAGGAAGATACGCTCGGGGAGCTGGAGCTCAGTGTGTATCTCGGCCAGACTCGCGCCTCGGGTACGGACGAGGCCGCAGCTGCTGGATGGGCCGGAGATCGCTTAGCGGTGTACGTGCGCGGCGAAGAAGCCGCTGTGATCTGGTGGACCACATGGGACACCGACGACGATGCGCTCGAGGCCTTTCGCGCGGCGCAGTCGGTCTCGCCAAAGGATCCTGGAGCTCGCGTCGAACACCACGGGCGCGCAGTGCTGATCATCCGAGGCCTGCCGCCCAAGTTGCAGCGGGGGGTTCGCAGGGATTTCACATCCTTCGCGCGTCGAACCAAGCACGAGCCCGCACCGCCGGAGGCTGCTGCCGTTGTCCCGGATTGAGGTTGTCCGGACCGGCACCCCACGCTAGGAATCGCCGATGGGACGCTCCTCATGGGATGAATACTTCATGGACATCGCCTTGGTGGTCGCACAGCGATCCACCTGTCCCCGCAAGCACGTTGGTTCGGTGATCGTTCGCGACAAGACCATCCTCTCGACCGGCTACAATGGCTCGGTGCGCGGCCTGCCGCATTGCGATGAAGTTGGGCACATGATGGTCGACGGCCATTGCGTTCGGACGATCCACGCGGAGATCAATGCCATCATCCAGGCTGCCAAGAACGGCGCGCGGATCGATGGCGCGTCGATCTACGTCACTGCATCGCCATGCTGGAATTGCTTCAAAGCGATCTGCAACGCCGGCATCCGGCAAATCGTGTTCGGCGAGTTCTACCGCGACGAGAGGATCTTCGAGGTTTCACAGGCTTTGGGCATCGAGCTGGTCGAGCTGCACCGCGAGAAGAGCATCCCCAAGGCTGCACCTTGACGCATCTGGCCCACGGCAGTACGAACCGCGCCTGGCACGCAGCCCCAAAAACCAATGCAATCTGAAATTCGTGAGATCAGCCCGGTCCTCATGGAGGTCACGGTGGAAGTGCCGTGGGACCGCGTCGAGAAGGACCTGAACGACACCTATCGGGAGATTGGCAAGACCGCGCGCGTACGCGGCTTTCGACCAGGGAAGGTTCCGAAGAACGTTCTGAAACAGGTCTACGGACCACGAGCTGCCGCTCAGGTGACCGGCACACTAATCGAGCAAGGCCTCATGCAGGCGGTGCAGGAGCACGACCTTCAGATCGTGGCGCAGCCCGAGATGGACGAAGCACCACGGCTCGAGCAGGGCAAGCCGCTCACGTTCAAGGCCAAAGTCGAGGTTCGCCCGAAGATCGGCGAAGTCACCTTGGAGGGCCTCGAAGCATGGCGGAAGCCAATCGAGATCCCGGACGAGGACATCGATGCCGAGATCGACCGACTGCGCAACGAGCACGCTGAGATTCAGGTGCCCGACCCGGCGCGCGCTGCAAAGCAGGGCGACCTGTTGACCATCGACTACACCGTCTCCGTCGATGGCGAGACCAAGGATGACCTTGGTGCCGAGGGCCGCCAAGTTGAGATCGACGACGAGCACCTTCTGCCCGCGCTCAAAGAGGGGTTGCTCGGCATGAAGGTCGGCGACGAAAAAAAGATCGACATCGCGTTCGAAGACGATCATCCAAATCCGGACCTCAGGGGCAAGACGGCGAAGTTCTCGATCACTGCCAAGGAGCTGCACGAGAAGCTTCTTCCCGATCTCGACGACGAGTTCGCGAAGGACTGTGGCGACTACGAGACACTCCTGGAGCTGAGGCTGAAGATCCGCGAGGGCTTCGAGAGCGCGGCGAGGCAGCGAAGCGAAGCCGAGCTCAAGGACCAGCTGATCGACAGCCTGATCGAGCACAACGACATTCCCGTCCCGCCATCGATGGTCCAGCAGCAACAGCAGATGATGATGTACGAGATGGCTCAGTTCATGCGCATGGCAGGACAGCAGGCAGCGCCGGGCGCCGATTTCTTCTCGGGCATCGAACAGAGGGCCCAGCGGCGTGTTCAGGCCGGAATCCTACTCGGGTCCTTGGCCCGGCAGGAAGGGATAGAGGTCACCGAGGCGGACCTCGATGCGAAGTTCCAAGAGATCGCGGAGCGGACCGGTAAGCACGTCGCCAAAGTGCGAGCCGACTACCAGGAGGCCCAACGTGAGGCCTTGCAATCCCAGCTCCTCGAGGAGAAGGTCATGGCGCGCCTCACGGAGCGTGCCAAGATCAACGAGGGGGAGCGGCCCAAGCCCGAAGCGCAGAGCGACGAAGTGGCCGAAGACGAAGGGGAATAGCCATGAGCGAGCCAACGACCGCGCAGATGTACATGCCCTGGGTCGTCGAGACGACGCACCGCGGCGAACGCCAGTGGGACATCTTCAGCCGACTGCTGAAAGATCGGATCATCTTTCTCGGGACCGAGGTGAACGACGACGTGGCCAACGGGATCATCGCTCAAATGCTCTTCCTGGAGAGCG
Source organism: Polyangiales bacterium (assembly GCA_049691835.1). Lineage (GTDB taxonomy): Bacteria > Myxococcota_A > Polyangia > Polyangiales > Houyiibacteriaceae > SG8-38. Next base: position 358 of record JBAVOF010000213.1, on the reverse strand, counting down.
ACGACCCCGACAAGGAAATCACACTTTACATCAACAGCCCGGGCGGCTCAATTACAGCAGGGCTCGCGATTTACGACACCATGCAGTACGTTCGCTCGCCTGTCTCGACGGTGTGTCTGGGGCAGGCCGCATCGATGGCCGCATGGATTCTGGCCTCTGGCACGGTCGGAATGCGCAAGTGCCTCCCGAACAGCCGAATGATGATCCACCAGCCCCTCGGTGGGATCCGCGGACAAGCGACCGACATCGAGATCCATGCACGAGAGATCCTGAAACTTCGTGAACAAATGAACACGATCCTGGCCAAGCATACAGGCCAGACCACCGAACGGATTAAGGACGACACCGAACGCGATCG
>JBAVOF010000212.1:0-3001 GCA_049691835.1 Polyangiales bacterium | reverse complement strand
TCATGAGCGTCAATCCGGGCTTCGGCGGCCAGAGCTTCATCGCATCGGCCTCCGAAAAGCTTGCCCACCTCCGAAAGATGATCGACTCCGCAGGACTCGACATCGACCTCGAAGTGGATGGCGGCGTGAAGCCCGGCATTGCGCGCCAGGTCATCGAAGCGGGCGCTGACGTGCTCGTCGCGGGGAGCGCAATCTTCGGCCAGGATGATTACGCGGCCGCCATCGAGGCGCTCCGAAAGGACGCACAGTGAACGACGACTCGGCGCTCGCGCCCGTATTCGTCGACCGCAAGGCGACCAAGCGTACGCTTCGCAAGAGCCGCCTGGTCGTCGAAGAGGGGCCACAGAAGGGAACCAGGCTCGACATCGCCAGTGAGCGGATGACGATAGGAAGCAGCGTCATCTGTGACCTCACACTAACCGACACGGCGGCGAGCGGGACCCATTGCGAGATTGTCGCTAGCGAAACCGGATTCCTGCTGCGAGACCTCGGCTCGGCAAACGGCACCTGGGTCGCTGGCGTCCGCGTCCGTGAAGCTTGGCTCGAGCCGGGCATGCCGTTGAGGGTAGGGCGCACCGTGATCCGCTTCGAGTATGCGTCCGGCTCGATCGAGATCGACCTCAGCCGCCGCGCACAGTTTTACGACCTCGTTGGTCACGGCGTTCGAATGCGCGAGATCTTCGCGGTGCTCGAGAAGGTGGCCGCTTCGGACCTGACGGTGTTGGTCCGCGGAGAGACGGGCACCGGCAAGGAGCTGGTTGCGCGTGCGATTCATCGGGCCTCCAAGCGCGCGCAGCGTCCCCTGGTCGTGCAGGACTGCAGTGCAATCCCGGCGAACCTCATCGAGAGCATCTTGTTCGGCCACGAGCGGGGCTCCTTCACAGGCGCGGCCGACCGCAAGCAGGGCTGCTTCGAAGTCGCCGATGGTGGCACCCTCTTCTTGGACGAGATCGGCGAGCTCGACATCGGCCTCCAGCCAAAGCTGTTGCGCGTGCTCGAAACACGCGAAGTGCAGCGCGTGGGTGGCACGCGGATGATCCCGGTGGACGTGCGTGTCGTCGCCGCGACGAACAGAGACCTCCGCCAGATGGTCAATGAGGGCACCTTTCGCGAAGACCTCTACTACCGCCTGAGCGTCGTGCAGGTCGACCTTCCGCCACTGCGCGAACGCCCCGAGGACGTCGCCGTTCTTGCGCATCAATTCCTAGAGGAATCCGCAAAACGAGGGCAGCATGGGGAAGGTAGGCGCTTCACGATTTCCGACGATGCCATGACGAAGCTTCAAGCCTATCCCTGGCCCGGCAACGTCCGCGAGCTGAAGAACACGATCGAGCGTGCCGTGTCGCTCGCCGATGGAACGGAGCTCGGCATGCAAGACCTCCTGCCTGCGTCCCAGAAGACGCCGCCGATGTTTTTTCCCGGCGGGACGGCCGAGCAGTTCGTGGAAAACGGGATCCCGTTCAAAGACGCGAAACAGCGCGTCGTCGATGCCTTCGAGGCGCAGTACCTCAAGGCCGTGCTCGACAAGCATGGCGACAACATCAGCAGAAGCGCCCGCGCCGCCGGGCTCACCCGCTACCACCTCCGCGAGCTCGCCAAGCGCTACGGTTTGCGAGGCGAAACCGGTGACTCCGGCGACGAAGATTGACCCCATCGCGGCCGCGGCGCCTATAGTGGGTTCATGGGTGGGATCGCGTTCCTAGTGCTTGCTGCGGTGGCGCTCGGCTGGCCGCAACCGGTCGAAGCGGAGACCGTCATTTGGCAACCCGCAGCGCCGGCGCCGTCCTGGGCCAAGTCGATTGAAGTCGTCGATGACGGCGCGCCGGTGATGCTCGAGCCCCGAAGCGACGCGCGCCGCCGCGGGACCGTCGGGGCAGGCACACGGCTCGGCTTCAAGCAGCGCGTATTCGGCGAGGACTGCTCGACTGGCGTTTGGTACGAGACGAGCGACGAGCTCTTCATTTGTGAAGGCCACGTCCAGCCATCTCAGGTGCCTCCCGGGCCGAAGCTCGATGAGCTCAGTCCTACGGGCTCCCGCCTTCCTCAGCGCTATGCCTTCATCCGGTTTGGCGGCACCCGCGCATACGCGCATCCGAGCGACTACTTTCGGAATGACTACGTCGAAGCGCTCGGCAAGGGCTTCGGCATCGTGGTGACCGCAGAGCAGGTTTACGAAGGGGTCGAGTTCGTTCAGACGCGCCGGCTCTATTGGGTTGAGCGCGACTCGGTGCGCTTCGTCGAGGGCAGTGCGTTTGCCGGCGTCAAGTTGCAACGCGGGGCGCCGCTCGACTTCGCATGGGTGTCGCAGAAGCCCGCGAAGGTGTACGAGCGACCACAGGGTCCGGTTCTCAAACGCTTGGACCGCCATTCGCGGGTGCGCATCGAATCGACCAAGGGCGCATGGGCCAAGCTCGTGGATGGTGGCTGGATGCGAGCGGTCGACTTGGCGCGCACAAAGCTCGTCGAGCCGCCCGATGGCGTCGAACCAACCGACCGCTGGATCGACATCGACGTCGGTCAGCAGGTGCTCGTCGCCTACGAGGGAGCGACCCCCATGTTCGCAACCCTGGTGTCCACGGGACGAGACACCAAGCAGTCAGCGACCCCGCGCGGTGTGTTTCAAATCTGGGTGAAGCTCGAGTACTCCGACATGGACGACATCGAACGTGCCGACCTGGACAAGAACTACTCGATCCAAGATGTCCCCTGGGTCCAGTTCTTCGAAGGTTCCTACGGGCTTCACGCCGCGTTTTGGCACGACGATTTTGGCCACCGTCGCAGTCACGGCTGCGTCAATCTTTCGCCTTCAGACGCACGCTATCTGTTCCAGTTCACCCAGCCGATTCTGCCGACGGGGTGGAACGCGATCCTTCCCATGCCTGAGGATCGACCCACTGTCGTTCAGGTACGCTGAAAAGCGCGGCCGTGGACTCCGATCTCGTGCTACGTTGCGCGTCCATCATTAACATCTCGACCTCTGCTTCCATCGTCATCCCTCGCT
>JBAVOF010000211.1:0-4877 GCA_049691835.1 Polyangiales bacterium | reverse complement strand
AAACGTGAGGTCCACCCTCCGCGTTTCCTGATGTGTCACGTTGCGAATGACGCCTCCCCAGATCTGTTTGTTCGGGACCACGAGGAGCTGATTGTCCGGGGTGAGCACCATGGTCGACACCAGGTTCATCTGGTCGACCTTGCCTGTGACGCCACCCGCCTCGACGAAGTCGCCCACGTCGAACGGACGATAAATCAGGATCATCATTCCGGACGCGAAGTTCGCAAGAGTGTCCTGAAGCGCGAACCCGACGACGAAACCCGCGATGCCGAGACCGGCGAGCAGAGGAGCCACCTCGATCCCCAGCTGGGCAATCGCGATGATGAAGCCCAGCAAGAGGATGAGCCGCCCGGTCATCTTGATGAAGAAGCCCTGGGCCAGGCTCGAGACGTGCAGCTTGGAGCGGTCGAGCGCCCGCCGAACCAGCCCGCGACCAATCCGGGCTAGCACCCAGAACGCCAGCAGGATCAAGAGGAAAATCAGTACCTGGAAGAACATGGCGGGGCCGTTGGACCTCAGCCAATCCGCCGCGTCGGCCGACCACTCCTCGATCAGTCCCGTCGCGACGGCCCGATTCAAGATGTCGTCCGAGATCTTCCCGGTTGCGCTGATGATTCCCCGACGGAGCTCGGCCGTTTCCAGCCCACGCTCGTCCATGAGGTCTACGTTTAGATGCTGGGTCTCCGCGAGTAGATCCCTCTCCGCCTTCAGCTGCGCCAGCTCCTTTTGCGCCTGGGCGTCTTGGTCAGCGCCGGGGCGCGCCAGGATCTCGTCGATCTCGGCTTTCGTGCTCTGCAGCGCACCAGCGACCATCTTCGAGCGAGCGTTCAGGCTCTCCTTGAGGGCGACAACATCCGCGTCCACGTCGAGGCCGAGCCGATCACGTGCGTCCAGGTTCGTGTCGAGCTCCTTGATCAGCTCGTTCGACATTAGGAGTGTCGCATCCCGCTCTTTGAGTGCCTTTTCGGCTTCCTCCGGACCGAGCCCGTCCATCGAATCCACGAGCTCCAGGACGCGCGGGCTAGACGCTTTTAGTTCCTGCCGGATGAACTGAGCGTCTCGCTCGAGGGCTTGCGTCGCGATGGAGCGTGCTCGCGCAGTATCGGCGCCGCTGCCCCGCCCATCGACCAGCAGATCGACGAGCTCGGCGACCGCCCGCCGATACCGGGAGCGACGCTCGGTGAGCTCCTTCTCCAACTTCGCGGCGCTGGCCCTTCCCTCGTTCGCGGCGATCTTGGCTCGCAGCTCCGCGAGGTCCGACTCACGCGTCTTCAAGTCATCGCTGCGCTCCTGAACCTGCTCGGCGAAGGATTTCTCCTTGCCGGCCTCCGGTTGCTGCCCATACGCGGCTGATGACCGCCTCTCAAGGCGACGGAAACCTTGAACGCTGGCATTCGAGTCGATAGAGTCGCGCTCATCCAGGAGGTTGGTATGAAGATCATAGGCTGGAGATCGACCACGTTCTTGATCGCCGTTTCTCTGCCCGCCAGTCTGGCATCCGCGCAGTGGGATGCCTCGACGTCGGAGGCCCCTACCACCGCGACGCCGGCGCCGGCTCCGCCACCCGCGCCCCCTGAGCAGATGGTCTCCGCCCCGCCTCCGCACATGGTGTCCCTGCCAGAGGAGAAAAGGGGCCCTAACGTGAGCTTCACCTGGTCGCTTGGAATTGGCGTGCCGATCATCTTGGACGTCCCCCGTGACAACGTGCGTCCTGGCGCCAACATCTTCTTCTTCGGCGGCGCCGATTTCGGCTTCTTCATTCTCGGCGGCGCGACTGGCTTGCAGTGGAACCCAATCGATCTGGACGGGCTCGTCGTCAATGGCGTGGCGCTCTCCGGCCGGAACCCTCTATCGCGTATTTATCTCTCGATTCCGGAGGTTCGCTTCCAGATCCCCGATCTCAAGATCGTCCTCCCGTACATCAGCGGTTCGTTCGACATGAACTTCTGGAACTTCTTGGATACCGGATACGCTTGCGGCTACTGGTATTGCAGCGCCTACTCGGTGTACCGCTTCACACCCGGTTTCACCGGGAGGGCAGGCCTCGGCTTCGAGATCAAGGGCGGGGTCTACATCGATACGGGCTTCCAGTACTCCTTCACCGGCAAGGGCAACTTCTTTGAAGAGTCCGGTTGGTGGTTGGCGCCCTATGTCGGCGTGCTGGTCCGCAAGCGGTAGTTGCACTCAGCTAGCGGCGACCGCCCTGGCGGAGAGAGCAACCTAATGCACGGTCTCTAGTGTTCGGTGTTCAGGCGAACAACGATGATGGCCCAGTTCCGCTTGGAGCCGCTCAACTGCGCGCCCCAGTCGAGCAGTTTCATCTGCCATCCATACTTGCGGTGCAGCGCTCTGATCGCCGACTGCCTCGCGCCCTCATCTTCGACGATCTGTGCGGTCCCTTCGTGCCACGGCCCTTTCAATGCGCCACGCACCCCGCACTCTGCAATCCGCAGCTTGGGGTTCCGCCGTAGACGCTTGACCTTGTACGAGTCGCCGTTGGTGAAAATCACGATGTCGTTCCGGTCGCGGGCCACCCAAACCGGAGTCTGAACCCCACTGCCATCCTTTCGGAACGTTTCGAGGTTCACATAGCGCGCTTTGCTCAGAGCATCGGTGGCTGACATGGCCGGATCATAATCCGGATTTGCCCGCGCGCATCTGCCCCGCGCAGCGCGGCTCTAGACCTAGTTCGCGCCGTCGGCGACCCAGGCTTCGACCGCTTCGATCTTCGCATCACACAGCGGTTCGCTGCTGATGGGCATTCGAGAGGTGTCGGGGGCCAGATTCACCCCGAGGAGCTTGTCGATGAGGTACGAGGCGCTGGTGTCTCCCGGAGCAACCCTGAGCCCGTCGACTTCGGTGGACTCGACATCGACCAGGTTCGCCTCAGACACTGCGACCGAGCTAAGCTCCAGGTCCGCCTGCTGAATGCCTTCGGCTCCATGACAGTTCGAGAACGCGCAGCTGCCGTTGAAGACGCTCGCCTGGATGCCCCGCGCGCCCGCAAGCGTCGGTTCGATCTCCGGAATACACACGCCGTCGCACTCGACCTCTCCGCTAGGGCAGGGGCTGCTGTCGCCACACCCGACCATCCAGAAGCCCAAGCCGAAAAGCAAGGACGACCCAAGAGCAAGATTTTTCATGGGGGCCCATATAGTTTCTCTCCTGGCGCGCGTAAAGGCGCTGGTGGTTTGCCGGGTGGCGCCGCAATTTGCCTGATCCCTCTGGTATGCCTACAAGGAGCTGAGAAGCGAGGATCGTTCCTCCTTCCGGAAGGGCCATTTCGTGAACGCGGACGCTGCAGCCCAGGCCAGCCCTAGCTCACTCCCATCGAGGCCCATCCCGAGAATGAAGGGGCACTGGTTCTGGGGAAGTCTCTTCGAGTTGGTGCGGGACCGTTCGGGTTTTCTCGTAGAGGGGCACCAGAAGTACGGTGACGTGTTCGTCGCCCGCGCGTTGACCCGTGACCTGATGTGCGTGCGCGACCCTGCTCTGGTCAATGCGATCAACGTCACGTACTGGGCCGACTTCCACAAGCCGGACTACATCAAGCTGATGTGGAAGCCGTTCCTCGGAAACGGCCTGGTGCCGAACGACGGTGAATCCTGGAAGCGCCAACACAAGCTCATTCTGCCGGGGTTTCACAAGAAGCGAGTGGACGCTTACGCCTCGACGATGGTCGAGTTCACCGAGCGGATGGTGAACCGCTGGAAGGAAGGCGAACGCCGTGACATGCGCCTCGAGCTCAACGCGCTTGCGCTCGAGGTCGTCGCCGACACGCTGTTCGACATCGACATCGGCCAGAGGGACTCCGACACCATTCGCGACGCGTTGGCGGACATCAGCGAAATCCTGGTCACCGATGTGGACAAGATGGTCCCTCGTCCTGCATGGTGGCCGACGGCCGAGAACCGCCGGAAGAAGCGCGCCATCAGGAAGATCGAGGAGATCATCCGGCGGGTTCACGAAGAACGGCGGACCAACGAAACCGACCGGGGCGACCTGTTTTCACACATGGTCTTCGTCCAAGACGAGCAGGGCGGCATGTCCGACAAGCAGCTTCGGGACGAAGCGATGACCTTGATCTTCGCCGGACACGAAACGACTGCCCATGCACTGACCTGGACTTGGTACCTGCTCGCGAAGAACCCTGACAAAGTCGAAGCGATGCGCGAGGAGCTAGGCCGCGTGCTCGACGGAAGACGGGCGGAGGTCGAGGATCTTCCGAACCTTCCGTACCTGGAGATGGTGGTCAAGGAGTCCCTGCGGCTTCTCCCCTCGGTTTGGGCGTACGCCCGTCAGGCGCAGCGAGACCTGGTGATCGAAGGCTACCCGATCAAGAAAGGGCAGACGATCACCATCAGCCACATCGCGATGGGTCGAAACCCCAAATACTACGACGAACCCGAGGCATTCTGGCCGGAACGCTGGACGCGCGAGTTCGAGCGAAGCCTGCCCCGCGGCGCGTATACGCCGTTCGCCGGTGGGCCTCGGGTCTGCCTCGGCAAGCAGTTCGCGATGATGGAGATGCGCATGATCCTCGCAACGCTCATTCAGCGGGTCCGGCCGAACCTCGCTGAAGGCTTCGAGCCCGACTTCGTCACGGAGCTCTCGATGCACCCGGGCGAGCGAGGCATGCAGGCCGACGTGCGATTCTTCGAGAACGCGACGCCGCGGTGAAGCGGTGCCCCGGGGGGATGGCTGAACGGAGCACTATTGGACGCCCGTTGCTCAGCACGGGCACGTACAATGTGTCATTGTCGGAAGTGTGCGACGCTGGGAGCTGCGGGGCCTACGGTCTAAGCGAGTTCGTGTCTTCGACCCCGACAAGGTGACCGCGCGGGGTGCGGCGGAGGTAGACCCGCGCTCCGTAGGAC
>JBAVOF010000210.1:0-6236 GCA_049691835.1 Polyangiales bacterium | reverse complement strand
GTTCAGTGCGCTCAGCGCACTGAACCCCGACGTTCATTGTCTCCGCGCGCAACGGTGAACCACGGATCGACAGCCTCAGAGATCGACAAGCACGCCTGGGTTCATGACCCCGCCTGGATCGAGCGCTGCCTTGACCGCTCGTAGCGCGTCGGCGAATAAGGCGGGACGCTGTGTATCGTACCATGGACGGTGTACCCGGCCGACCGCGTGGTGATGGGTGATCGTGCCCCCGTGCGCGATCACCGCATCGGAAGCCGCCTTCTTGATCGCCATCCATTGCTCGGCCTCGGCCCCGTTTCGGCCCGGGGCGATGAAGGTGAAGTACGGGGCGGGCCCATCGGGGTAGACGTGCGTGAACCGGCAGCTGATGAAACCCGTCCCGCACACATCTTTCATGGCTTGGCGCACGCTGCCGATGACTCCGCTGTGCAGGCGCTCGAACTTGTCCCAAGTGCACGCGGTCTCGAACGTGTCGGCGATGACCCCCATGCTCGCCATGATGTTCAGCAGGTAGGGCGCGTCGATGAACGCGTCACGCCAAGCTTCGGCGCCGCCGCCGTCCCCGCTTCGCTCTCTCCCTTCGCGGTACACGGGACCCTTTGGGCTCGTGCCGCCATGGTCTGACACGAGCTCGAGCGCGCGCTCCATCCAAGCACGCACCGGATGATCGGCCGACTCGAACGCCACGACCAGGACGTGCGTCCCGTCCATCGTGACGGCGTTGAGCGCAGCCTCGCGCTTGTCGAGAAGCCTGCAGTTGCTCGGATAGAGCCCGGATTGGGACAAGGCCCTCACCGCCTCCACGGCCTGGCCGTAGTCGCCGAAGTGCGCCGTCGCGCTGGCGCGAAAAAGCGGCCGAGGCCGCACCCGCATCCAGGCCTCCGTGATGACGCCGAAAATCCCCTCCGAGCCCAGCATGAGCCGATCGGGGCTCGGCCCCGCCCCGGAGCCGGGCAAGCGCCGAGACTCCCAAACGCCTTTCGGCGTGATCGCGCGCATCGACTGAACCAGGTCGTCGATGTGGGTGTAGAGGGTCGCAAAGTGACCGCCCGCCCGCGTTGCAACCCAACCGCCAAGGGTGGAAAACTCGAACGACTGCGGGAAGTGGCGAAGGGTCAGACCGTGCGCTGCAAGTTGCGCTTCCAATCCTGGCCCGGTCGCGCCTGCCTGTATCCGAGCCGACAAGGAGCTCCGCTCGACTTCGATCACGCGATCGAGCCGGGCGAGGTCGAGGCTCAGCACGCCTGAATAGCGATCGTCCACATCGCCCTCGACGCCGCCGACCACGCTCGTCCAGCCGCCGAATGGGATGACCGCGAGCTTCGCGTCGCACGCCCAGTCGAGGACGGTGGCGATTTCATGTTCGTTCGCCGGACTGCCGACCAGGTCCGGCGCGACGGCGAAGTCCCCACGAAAACCTCGGAGCACGTCGCGATAGCTCCGACCATACGTGTGGCGAACCCGTGGCTCACGCTGGTCGGTCACGAAGCTACCCAAGGCGGGCGGTGCCTTCACCCGGGACGGGGGCAGCAGCACCGAGTCGAGCGATGGAGGCTCGTCGCAGCGCTCGGGTGCGAAGCCCAGCATGGGCTGGGCGTGCTGCGCCATCGCCTTTCGGGCCGTCGCATGGGGAAACTTGTCTTCCCATCCCCATCCCCAGAAACTCCGCTTTCGAGTGCCATTCATGCAGCGGAACCTTCCACCATGGTCCGGCACTCATGCAAGCGCCTTGACGCCTCCCTCGATCGGGGCTTCCCTCCCGGCATGTCCTTTCCCCAACCGCTCCGAGCGGTCGTCACGGGAGCCGGGAGCGGTCTTGGCCGGGCACTGGCCCTCGACCTCGCCGGGCGTGGTGCGTCCCTGATCATCTCAGACATCGATGCGGCCTCCGCCGAGCAAACCGCTGAGCTCGTCCGGAAGCAACATGCACCGGCCCATGTGGTCGCCTGCGACGTGACCGATCGGGACGCCGTGTTCGCGCTCGTGGACGAGACGGTCGCGCGGCTCGGCGGCATCGACCTGATGGCCAACAATGCCGGCGTCGCGGTGGGTGGACCGTTCGAGGAGATTTCGATCGAGGACTGGCGCTGGGCGATCGACATCAATCTCTGGGGCGTGATCTACGGCTGCCAAGCCGCGGTACCGAAGATGCGAGCGCAGGGACGTGGCTACATCCTGAATGTCGCGTCGGCCGCTGGCCTCTTGGCCCCACCAAGCATGTCTGCGTACAACGTCACCAAGGCGGGCGTCGTCTCGCTGAGCGAGACTCTCTATGCGGAGTACAAGGCCGATGGGATCCGGGTGGCGGTGCTTTGCCCAACCTTCTTCCGCACCAACATCGTCGAAGCCGGCCGGGGCGCTACCACCGACAAGGATGATGCCCAGGTCATCCGCTGGATGGAACGGTCCAAAGTGCAGGCCCCCGACGTCGCCAAAGCCGCCATCGACGCGCTGCAGGACGGCAAGCTTTACGTGCAACCGATGCGCGACGGACGAATGGCCTGGCGCCTCAAGCGAACCGCACCACAGCGCTTTTACGATTCGCTGAGCAAGGCCCACGAGAAGTTCGTGCGTGGCCGCCACAGGGCCTGATTGGTCACAGTCGATCGACGCTGCTATCCACGGCCAACGCCCATGCGCCGCTTTTCAGCCAGGCTTCTGACACTGATTCTCCTCTGCGTCGTCCTGCGCGCACCGCGGGCGGCCGCGCAAGAAGGAACTGAGAACGCGGTGGGGGGAGACTCGACGAAGGCAACCGAGGGCACCGAAGAAGAGCCTCGAATCCCGGAGCCCAGCGCGCTCGCCTACAACGCTGCGATCTTGGACGAGGTGCTCCAGTTGTCGACGAAGCAAACGATCCGGGAGAAGAAGTTCGCCGCGGCCGCCGGCATCACCGGCGGAGCGATCCTGGTCGGTCTCGGAAGCTGGCGGCTCATCGAGGAAACACCGCAGAGTCAATACTCGCGCGGGCTCGGCGTCATGTTCATGACGCTGGGCATGGCTGATCTCACCACGGGGATCTTCGCCGCCGTTCGCATCCCGCACGAGAAGCGCAGGCTCGAACGCTGGGAGCGCGCGCGCAAGGACGGCATCACCGACGCCGAGCTCGCGCATTTCGAGGGCGAGCTGCAAGCCTCTCACGAGCTGCGCCAGGGAGAGCGTCTGTTGGTGCGCTGGGACGCGTTCACCCACGCGCTCGCGGGAATCATCGTGCTCGTAGTCACGCCGATCCCCGGCACCTCGAGCGCCGTCGACCGCGTCTCGGGCTACGTGATCGGCGCCGTCTTCACTGCCGTCGGCTTCGCAACGTTCGGTGCTTCGTTTCGCGAGACGCCGAGCGAAAAGGCCTGGGGGAACTACAACCGACGTAAGATCCCGATGCCGGGTCACGAGCTCAGCTGGGGTGTCGCGCCGGCGATTTCCAGGCAAGGAGCTGGGCTTTCCATTGGAGGAACATTCTGAGCGCTACCGGCTTGCATCGCAGCGGGCAGAGCGGCTAGGAAGCCCATCTATGGAGCTCGACCAACTCAAAGTCATCGTCACTGGCGGCGCCTCCGGCCTCGGGGAGCACTTCGCCAAACAGCTTCTGGCGGCGGGCGCGCAGGTCGCGGTCGGCGACGTCAACGAGGAAGGCCTCGCCGCCCTCCCCGACGGCATCCACCGGCGAAAGCTCAACGTCGCCAATCAGGATGAGATCGCGAGCTTCGTTCCCTGGGCTGCCGAGCAGATGGGCGGGCTCAATGGCCTCATCAACAACGCTGGCATCATTCGCGACGGCCTATGGGTGAGCAAGAGCCGACAGACCGGTGAAATTAGGCGCATGTCCCGGCAGGACTGGGACATGGTCATCGCGATCAACCTGACCGGCGCGTCCTTCATGGTGCAAGAGGTGGTTGCCCACATGATCGAGCAGGGTCAGCCCGGCGTCATCGTGAACATTTCGTCGATCGCGCGGCACGGCAACCGCGGCCAGAGCAACTACGTGGCCGCGAAGGCCGCTCTCGCTGCCAACACCCGCACGTGGATGAAAGAGTTTGCGCCGTACGGGATCCGCGTGGCCGCGGTGGCGCCCGGAGCGGTCGAGACGCCGATGACCGCTGGCATGAACCAGAAGGCACTCGACATGATCCGGGCTTCGATTCCCCTGGGACGCATGGCCCGGCCCGAAGACATCTGGCGCGCGGTGAAGTTCATCTTCGATTGCGACTACTTCACCGGCGAGACGATCGACGTCCATGGCGGTGCCGCGCTCTGATCATCCCAGCGTCCGCATGATGGCTCGGTGTACGAGGTAACCGATCGGCAGCAGAGCACAGCCCAAGGCATACGCGCCCCAAAACGAGAAACGGTCCCGCATGAGAAACGGCGCGAAGAACAGGAGCGTCACGGGCAGCGCAACCAAGATGCTGCGTGCCATTTGGAATGCGCTCCCCGGATCTCTGTGCTGGAGGTAAGCCAGCGGAAGCGCGAGCATCGTGGCCAGTGGCAACGCGATGAGAAAGCCCGCGGCAACGGGATATCGCCGCGAGAGCCAGGTTGCGAGGCCTATGATGAGCGCTGAGACGAGCGTGTTCAGGGCGATCAGCATGGCTCGTTGCGGCGAGTGATCACTCGGCGAGCTCGCTGAAGTAGTATTCGATCTGATCGAGATAGCGCTGTGCTTTGCGACGCGCGATCGTGTTGGACAAGCGTGCCTCGGGAAGCAGGTCACCGGCGTCAATCACCTCCTGAAGCAGGTCCCTGAAGAGCTTCGGGTCGCCGACATTCACCGCGTAATAGCGAGCCATGCTCGTCTGAACCATCAGGTTGCGACGCTCCGTCTTCTCCAAGACATCGTCGAGAATCGTCTTGGCGCTGTCCATGTCGGGCGGGAACTCCGAGGCGGCAAGCACGCCCATCGTCATCTTGCCGAGCATGAACATGAAGTCAGGGTCGAGCTCGACCGAGTGGCCGAGGATGACCTTGGCCAGCGGAAGGTCCGCAACGGTGTCCATGTCCTCCATGCCCATGTTGATCCGGGCTCCGAGCGACGCCCCTGCCCAAAGCAAGATGGCTGCATCCGCCTTGTCGACCATCACCTCCTCGAGCCAAGCGCCTAGCGTATCCACCCCGCCCTTGAGCGCTTCGTCGAAGCCTGCGTCTCGATTGCGGAGGAAGTGCTTGGAGAGCTCCCAGGACCGAGTGTACATCACGAGCGCCCGCCGACGTAGGTGGTCCGCTTCTTCCCAATCATCTTCGATGTCCGCGACCTCGACCCGGTCTTCGATCCAGCCGTTCCCGTAACCGACGTAGGCGGCAATCAGGGACATGCCGATCACCTCGTTGTCTGGAACGACGCGCAACAGCCCCTCGAGCTGAACGATGCTGGCGGGAAAGGACTTTCCGACGAGGTCATAGTCCCAGTGTTGCTCCACGCCTGGAGCCGCCCTCCCAAAGAGCTCTGCGGTCGAATCTGCCGCAAGTTTGGCCGTGTCACATGCGCTGAGCGTCACGAGCACGAGTCCGAGCACACCGATACAAACATGTCTCCACTGGCGCATTGCGCGAAAGTGAAGCGGAAACCACCGATCAATACAAGCCAAAACGAGGTAACCCCCTGAAAAAGTATATCGTTCGCGCTCTGCCCTTTTGACATGCGAAGGACGGCAGAGTACGCCCGCGCAGAGCCATGACCGCAGGGGAATGCCGCGAAACATTGCAAGACCTCGTACAGCGCATGCAAGCGCTGGGGAGGTATCTTTGACCTCGACGGCCTCCGCCACAACCTCGACCGGCTCAGCAATCTGAGCCTTGCGCCGGGATTTTGGGACGACCAACAGAAGGCCCAGAAGATGATGCGCGAGCGCGCCTCTTCGGAAGAGACCCTCAAGGAGTTCGAGCGGGTAGACCGCGAAGCGAAGGACTTGCTCGAGCTGCTCGAGCTCGCCGCGAGCGAAGGGGACGCGGGCGTCGTGGGGGACGTGGCGGCGCAGCTCCCTTCGGTCGAGGCCGAAGTGCGGGCGCTGGAGCTGCAGCGGATGCTCACCCCCGATGACGACACCGACGCGATCGTGACGATCAATCCGGGCGCGGGCGGAACCGAGGCGCAGGACTGGGCCGACATCCTGCTCCGTATGTACCTCCGCTGGTGCGAGCGCCGCGGGTTCAAGACCGAGCTCCTGAGCAAGCAAGCCGGAGATGAAGCGGGCATCAAGGACGCCACGTTCGTTGCTCGCGGACCGAACGCGTATGGGTAT
>JBAVOF010000209.1:0-1694 GCA_049691835.1 Polyangiales bacterium | reverse complement strand
CGACTGGGCCTTCCTCGATAAAGACCTCCCCGATGACGACGCGCGGCAGGCGGTTAGCGAGAGTGTACGGCTCGGCCCGGAAACCCTCGTTGACGTACTTCCCGACGAACGCCATCGCTCCGCACGGCACTCGCTAGGGGATCTCGTACGCGGCACCGATTCCATCGGCACGCTCACCGATAATGACTACATTGGACAGGACGATCCTAACCCGGAAAACCGCACCGGCCTGCACACCATGCGCAACATCGAAGAGATCAGCATCGTTGCCTGTCCGGGCCGGACGAGCGTGCAGATTCAAAACGCCTTGATCAACCATTGCGAGCTGATGCGCTACCGCTTCGCGGTACTGGATGCCCAGCGGCCTCCGAAAGACACGCTCGCCGATGTGCAGAACCAACGACAGCAGTTCGATACCAAGTATGCTGCACTTTATCATCCCTGGCTGCTGATTCCTGACCCCTATCCTACCAGCCTGGCCCGCATTGCGGATTATCCGATTCCGCCTAGTGGTCATATGCTGGGTGTTTATGCCCGCACGGATATCGAACGCGGCGTCCACAAGGCGCCGGCCAACGAGATCGTGCGCGGCATCCTGGGGCTGCAGCGCCTGTTGAACAAAGAACAGCACGACATTCTCAACCCCTACCCGGTCAACATCAATGTTATCCGTGATTTCCGTGACAACAACCGCGGCATCCGGGTGTTTGGCGGGCGCGTCATCACCAGCGACTCGGACTGGAAGTATGTCAATGTCCGCCGCCTGCTCATCTTTATCGAGGCTTCCATCGACAGAGGATTGCAATGGGTCGTATTTGAACCCAATGCGGAACCGTTGTGGGCACGCGTCCGTCGTTCGATCTCCAATTTCCTGACCTTAGTCTGGCGCAATGGCGGGCTCGAAGGCACGAAAACGGAAGAGGCTTATTTCGTGAAGTGCGACCGCACCACGATGACGCAAACGGACATCGATAGCGGCAGGTTGATCGTCGTGGTGGGCGTGGCTCCCGTCAAACCGGCGGAGTTCGTCATCATCCGCATCGGGCTTTGGACGGCCCATGCTGAAGACTAAGGGGAGGATCGAGCAATGGCAACTGCAGAACGTAGAGACCCTTACCGTTCATTCAACTTTCAACTCGAAATCGATGGCGTCCCGCTTGGCGCATTCAGCGAGTGCAGCGGACTGACCGCCGAGGGGGATGCCGTGGACTACCGCGAGGGGACCGACTTTCAACCCAACGTGCGCAAGCTGGTCGGGTTGCGAAAGTATACCAATATCACCCTGAAGCGCGGCTACACTCAAGACAAGTCTCTGTGGGCGTGGTATACCAATATCTTCAACGGCATACCTGACCGGCGCAACGTCACCATCGTCTTGATGAACGAGCAGCGCCAACCGGTGCTGCGTTGGCACGCCGAGAACGCCTGGCTGAATAAAATCGAAGCCCCGAGTTTTAAGGCGAGCGGCAACGAAGTGGCGATGGAGTCCGTGGAGCTCATCCACGAGGGCTTAACGATAGAGACGTAGCTAGAGGCGTGCAAGCGATGCCTACGTATCAAACTCCCGGTCTCTATTATGAGCGCGTCGACGCAGCTCCTCCGGGTATTTCTGCGATCCGTACCGACATCGCGGGATTTGTCGGAATTGCCCGGCGTGGGCTGTTACATATCCCCGTTCCGATACAGTCGTGGCG